>SHVZ01000041.1 GCA_009694025.1 Alphaproteobacteria bacterium
GCCGATTTTGGCCCGTCAGTTCCACTTGCTCAGCCAGAACCGCGGCATTTCGTCCGCGTAGGTCGTGAGAGCAAGCGACTTCGACAGACCGTAGGTGGTGACGTAGGTGTGTAGCGGTATCCAATAGGCCCGTTCCATCGCCAGCTTGATCGCCGCGCTGTAGTTGGACTTGCGCTTGTCGGCGTTCATTGTCTCGCCGGCATCGTTGACCAGCTTCTGGATCTCGGCGTCCTTCGCGTGGTCGTCGACGCCGCTGCCGAGGAACACCGGCATGACGGCGGACACGTCGTTGATCGAGTACGAGCCCCAGCTTCCCATGTCCATCGGGCACTCACCGCGTTGCTGGCAGCGCTGGACGAGGGCCTGGACCTGGAGCTGGCTGATCTTGGCCTTGATGCCGACGGCGTTCAGATACCCCTGCACCGAGGCCGCCCACTGCGGCAGCACATAGGTGACGAGCTCGGTTTCGAAGCCGTTCGGAAAGCCGGCCTCGGCGAGGAGCGCCTTTGCTTTCGCCGGATCATAGGGATACTTCATCGCCGCCTCGCCGTCGCAGCCGAACTGCGAGGGGAAGCACGGGGCCGGCGGCACCCGCGACCCGCCCTGCACCAGCTGCTTGGCGATCTGCTCGCGGTCGATCGCGTGGAAGATCGCCTGGCGGACCTTGACGTTGGTCAGCGGCTTGTTGGCGTCGGTGGTGCCGGCGGTGTCGAAGCGGATGAAGCCGACGCGCATGGACTCCTGGCGGAGCGCCTGGAGGGCGGGCATCCGGTTGACCGCGTCGAACTGGTCGGCGTTGAAGTTCCAGATGAACTCGGCCCGGCTGGCGAGAAGCTCAGTCATCTCCGTCGCGGCGTCCGGCACGAAGCGAACCTGGAGCTTGCCGATCGCCGGCTTGCCCTTCGGGCTGTCGGCGTAGTAGTCGGCGAAGCGCTCGAAATCAACCTGGCCGGCCTCGACCTTGGTGATCTTATAGGGACCGGCGCCGACCGGGGCCTTGGCGTAGCCGTCGGCTCCTACCTTCTCGCGATAGGCCTTGGGATAGATCGGCAGCACCATGGCGAAGAACTCGAGCGCCGCCGGCGTCGGCTTCTTCAGCTTCACCCGGACGTTGAAGTCGTCGATCTTCTCGGCCTTGTCGATCCAGTTGGCGTTGCCGGGAGTCGAGACCTTGGAGTCGGGCGCGCTCACCAGGTTGAGCGTGTAGACGACGTCGTCGGCCGAGAAGGCGTCGCCGTTGTGGAACTTGACGCCGCGGCGGAGCGCGAACTCGATCGTCATGTCGTCGACGATCTTCCAGGACGTTGCCAGCAGGGGCTTCGGCCCGAAGGTGTCGGGATCGCGATAGACGAGGGCGTCCCACGACTGGTGCTGGATGACGAGACCGGTGCGAAGCTGGTTGTAGTAGGGATCGACGTTGGTGACGGCGTCCCTGAGGACGATGCGCAGGGTGTCCGCGGACTTCTGCGCGTTCGCGGGCATGCCCCCGAACGTTGCGCCCAACGCGATCCCCGCCGCTAAAGCTACGATCTTCATAGTGGCTGCCTCCATGTCCGAATGTGATAGGATAGTCGTCGCGGCATCGGCTGAACAGCCTTAGCGGGCGGGGGGAGCCAACCCGGCCGGATTGCGGTGGCCGGAGCCCGGTAATCGCTTGAGGCGACTGGATTTTCCGCGGTTCCTGAGGGGGATGGTCATGGACACGATGGTCGGTGCCGGCGCCAGGTTCCAAGTGAAGCCGACCGGCGGCCCGCTCGGCGCCGACATCGTCGGGTTCCCGTTCGATGACTTCACCCAGGCCGACGTCGACCAGATGCGGCGCGCCTGGGTACAGCACCTGGTCGTCCGCTTCCGCCACACGAACATCGCCGATGAGCAGCAGATCCGGTTCTCCGGCATGCTCGGGCCCTTTGTCATCCATCCTCGGCAGATGCAGGAGGGGACCCACGGCTCGCACCGGGAGATCCTGGTGATCAGCAACGCCAAGAAGGCCGATGGCTCGCCGGCCGGCGATCTCGGCGACGGCGAGGTCAACTGGCATACCGACACGTGGTTCCAGGAGCGGCCGCCATCGGGGTCGATCCTGCGCGCGATCAAGCTGCCTTCTCAGGGCGGCAACACCTACTTCCTCAATATGTACATGGCCTACGAGGCGCTGCCGCAGGTGCTGAAGACTGCGATCGAGGGCCGCTACATCCACCACCAGAAGGTCTATGACGGCCGCGGCGACATCCGCATGGGCATGACCAAGCCGGCGAGCGACGACATCCGCACCTGGCCGGGCGTGCCGCACCCGATCGCCCGGACCCATGGCGAGTCCGGACGGAAGGCGCTCTACCTCGGCGGTCGGCGCAAGCCCTGGATCATCGGCATGCCGCTGGACGAGAGCGAAGACCTGATCCAGCAGCTCTGGGCCCATGCGGTGCAGCCGCAGTTCGTCTGGGGCCAGGAGTGGGAGATGGGCGACATGGTGATGTGGGACAACCGCTGCGCCATGCATCGGCGCGACGCCTTCGATCCAGCTTCCGTCCGCCTCATGCACCGGACGGCGGTCGAGGGCGAACGCCCGGTCTGACTCCCTGGCTCAGGCGGTGCCGGCCCGTCAGCGATGGCGGTAGATGAGTGCCGGGCTCCGGCTGCCGTCCTGCAGGCGCGGCCAACCCGTTCGCTACGATGATTTGAGGCCGTACAGGCTCAGCTCGTCGGCCCGGTGGCAGCTGGCGAAATGATCCTGGCCGACGGCGCGGTAGGCCGGCACCTCGACCTTGCAGATGTCCTTGGCGTATCGGCACCGCGGATGGAAGTGGCAGCCCGAGGGCGGGTTCACCGGGCTCGGCACGTCGCCTTCCAGCAATATGCGCTCGACCTTGAAGTCCGGATCGGCGACCGGCACCGCCGACATCAGCGCCTCGGTGTAGGGGTGCTTCGGGTTGCCGAACAGCTCGCGGGTGCCGGCGAGCTCGACGATCTTGCCGAGATACATCACCGCGACCCGGTTGGAGATGTGCTTCACCACCGACAGGTCGTGGGCGATGAAGAGATAGGTCAGGCCGAACTGCTCCTGCAGATCCTGCAGCAGGTTGATCACCTGGGCCTGGATCGACACGTCGAGCGCCGAGACCGGCTCGTCGGCAACCACCAGCTTCGGCCTGAGCGCGAGCGCGCGGGCGATGCCGATACGTTGGCGCTGTCCGCCCGAGAACTCGTGCGGATAGCGCCGGGCGTGATCGGGAGAAAGCCCGACGGCGCCGAGCAGCTCGACGGCGCGTGCCTCGCGTTCGCTGCGCGTCATGAGGCCCTGGATCTGCAGCGGTTCGGCGACGATCTCGGCGACGGTCATACGCGGATTCAACGACGAGTACGGGTCCTGGAAGATGATCTGCATGTCTCGCCGCAGCAGCTTCATCTGCTCGGGCGTGGCGGTCACGACGTCGGTCATGGCCTGGTCGGGATCCCCGGTCGAGTCCCGGCCTCGGTAGAGGATCTCGCCCGATGTCGGTTCCGTCAGGCGGAGGATCGCGCGCCCGGTCGTCGTCTTGCCGCAGCCGCTCTCGCCGACCAGGCCGAGGGTCTCGCCGGTGCGGACGGCGAGGTCGACGCCGTCGACCGCCTTGACCTGCGCCACGGTGCGCTGGAGTAGGCCCTTGCGAACGGGGAAGTACTTCCGGAGAGCGCGGACGTCGAGCAGCAGCTCCTCGGTGCTCATGGCGCCGCCCGGTGCAGGAAGCAGGCGGCGGCATGGCCGGGTGCCACGTCCTCGAGCCCCGGATCGCGCGTGCGGCAAATCTCCATCGCATGCGGACAGCGTGGGGCGAACCCGCATCCCTGACGCTCGGCGAAGGGCGAGGGGACGACGCCCTCGATCGCCGTGAGGCGCCGGGCGCCCCAGTCGGCCAGCGACGGGATCGAGCCCATCAACCCCCGGGTATATGGGTGCTTGGGATGGTGGAAGATCTCGCGCACGGGCGCGCTTTCGACAATCCTGCCGAGATACATCACGACCACGTCGTCGGCCATGCCGGCGATCACGCCGAGGTCATGGGTGATGAACATGATCGCGGTGTTGAAATCGCGCCGGAGCGCGTTCATCAGGTCCATGACCTGCGCCTGGATGGTGACGTCGAGCGCGGTGGTCGGCTCGTCGGCAATCAGGAGGCGCGGATTGCAGGACATCGCCATGGCGATCATGGCGCGCTGGCGCATGCCACCCGAGAGCTGGTGCGGGAACTGCTCGAAGCGTTGCCGGGGTAACGGGATGCCGACGGCCGCGAGGAGGTCGACGGCGCGCTCGCGCGCCTCCCTTCGGCCGATGCGATCGTGCAGCAGGATCGCTTCGACGATCTGGTCGCCGATCTTGAAGACCGGGTTGAGCGACGTCATCGGCTCCTGGAAGATCATCGCGATCTCGTTGCCGCGAATGCCACGGATCTCCCGGCCGCGCGGATCGAGCTTGCTGATGTCGACCACCTGGCTCTGCCGGCGCAGCAGGATCTCACCCTGGACGATCCGTCCAGGTGCGTCGATCAGGCCCATCACGGCGCGCGCCGTCACCGACTTGCCGCAGCCGCTCTCCCCGACGACGCCGAGCGTCCGTTCCGGCGCGATGGCGAAGTCGACGCCGTCGACCGCCCGCGCCACCCCGTCCTCGGTGTGGAAGTGGACCTTGAGATCCTTGACCTCGATCAATGGCTCGGCGGCGCCCATCTCACTTCCGCTTCTTGAGCTTGGGATTCAGCGTCTCCTGGACGACGTCGCCGACCAGGTTGGCTGACAGCACGAACACCACCAGCGCGGCGGCTGGTCCGACGATCAGGTAGGGGGAGGTGATGAGGTGGTCCTTGGCCTCGTTCAGCATCTGTCCCCATTCGGGTGTCGGAGGCTGCACGCCGAGGCCGAGATAGCTGAGCGCCGAGGCGTTGAGCACGAAGACCGGCAGCGTCAGCGTCGCCTGAACGATGATCGGGGTCGAAATGTTCGGCCAGATGTGGCGGACGAGGATGTGCGGCCATCCGGAACCGGCGGCAATGGCAGCCTCGACGTAGAGCTCCTCCTTGGCCGCGAGGGTGACCCCGCGGGCGATCCGGATGAAGGTCGGCGCCTGAGCCAGCCCGAGAGCGACGACGACGCCGGTCTCGGTCGGCCCGGCGACGACGACGATGACGATCGCCAGCATGATGATCGGGAAGATCAGCAGCATGTCGGTGAGCCGCATGGCGATCGCCTCGACCCAGCCGCCGCGATATCCCACGAACATCCCGATCGGCACGCCAGTCAGGACGGCGAAGAGGCAGGCTGCGCTGGTGACGCGGACGGTGACCTGGGTTGCCAGGATCACCCGCGAGAGGACATCCCGGCCGAACTGGTCGGTTCCGAGCCAGTGGGCCGAGGAGGGCGGCGAGAAGACCTCCCGAAGGTTGACCGCCATCGGGTCCGCCGGCGTGATCCAGTGAGCGGTAAGGGCGACCGCATAGAGCAGGACCAGGAGCGCCCCGAAGACGATGCCGACCTTGTCGCGCTTGTAGCGGCGGAAGAAATCCATGGTCTAGAGGGTTCGAAGCTCAGTCATACCGGATCCGCGGATCGACCCAGGCATAGACGAGGTCGACGATCAAGTTCACCAGGATGAAGATCATCGCGAAGAAGAAGATCGACCCTTGGGTGATCGGGAGGTCGCGGGTCAGGATCGAATTGACCATCAGGCGGCCGAGGCCGGGCCAGTTGAAAATGGTCTCGGTGACCACCGATCCGCCGAGCGTGTGGCCGAGGCCGAGCCCGAACAGCGTGACGATCGGCAGGAGCGCGTTCCGGAGCGCGTGCTTGAAGACCACCAGGAGCTCCGGGGCACCCTTGGCGCGGGCCGTCGTGATGTAGTCCTTGCCGAGCGCGTCGACCATGCAGGAGCGGACCATGCGGGTGAGCACGGCCGCCTGAAAGGCGCCGAGCGTGATCACCGGCAGGATGAAGTGGCGCCAGCTCGACATGCCGCTGATCGGCAGCCAGTCGAGATAGATCGAGAAGAAATAGATTGCCAGAAGCCCGGTCACGAACACCGGGGTGCAGATGCCGAGGAGAGAGACGATGGTTACGATCTTGTCCAGCGGCCGGTTCCAGTACATGGCCGAGACGCAGCCGAGGAGAAGGCTCACGACCATGGCGAACAACATCGACAGGAAGGCGAGCTGGGCGGTGTTGATGATGCGCGGGATCACCGAGTTGACGACGGGATCGCGCGTGTAGTTGGAGATGCCGAGGTCGCCTTGCAGCACCTTCGCCATATAGCGTCCGTACTGAATGTGGAGAGGCTGGTCGAAGCCGTAGGCCTCGCGGATGCCGTCAACGACCGACCGGGGCGCGTTGTCGCCCGCCAGCATCACCGCGGGGTCGCCCGGGATCAGGTGGAAGAGCGCGAACAGGAAGGTGATGATCAGCAGCGCCGCCGGCACCATGAACAGCAGCCGTCCGACGATCAGCCTGATCATGGGCGGAGAAACCCTCTCCCACCGGGAGAGGGTGCGAGCAGAAGCGAGCGGGTGAGGGGACCCCTGTCCGCCTCGCCATGCCTTCGCCGCCGCCCCTCACCCGCTCGGCTAAGCCTCGCGCCCTGTCCCGGTGGGAGAGGGCTTGCTGCAGGCGGGTGCCGCATCGCGGTCCTAGCGCCGGATTCCTTGCTTCTTCATCTCGTCCTTGTCGAGCCAGGCGAAGGGTGCCGGATAGTTGTCGACCGCGAGGATACGGTCGTCGTGGAGATAGCTTCGGCTGCCGAGGTTCAGCGCTAGCGTCGGCAGGTAGACGACCGGCGCGTCGCGCAGCAGCTCGGCCATCCACTGTTTGACGTAGTCCTTGCGCTTGGTGTCGTCGATCTCGGAATGCGCCAGCATCGACAGCCGGTCGATCTCCTCGCTCGAGTAGAACATCCGGTTCGCCCCCACCGGCTTCCACGCCTGGGTAAGCGTGAACAGCATCATCGGCTCGTCCGGGTCGGCCGTGGGGATGCCCCAGGAGAGGAGCACCATGTCGTATTTCGCCTCCGTCGGTCCGAGCTTGATCGCGTCGCCGAAGGCGGCGCTCTCCAGGACCTGGATCCTGACCTCGACGCCGATGTCCTTGAGGAAGGTCTGGACCAGCTGGGCGACCTGGAAGTCGCCCTGGGTGCCGCCGCGGCGGGTGAACAGGTTGAGCGACAGCTTGTTGCCCTTGACGTCCTCGACGACGCCGTCCTTGTTGCGGTCCTCGTAGCCGGCGTTCTTCATCAGCTCCTTGGCGCGGGCCAGGTTGAACGGGAAGATCGTGTCCTCGCCGGGCTTGCGCATGTCGGTGTAGCCGTAGACGCCCTCTGTCAGGGTCGGCGCCTTGGCCAGGATCGCGCCACGGTCGGCGAACACGCTCCTGACGATGCCGGCCTTGTCCATGGCGTAGTTGAAAGCCTTGCGCACGTTCACATGGGCGAGTGCCGGGACCATGTGGTTGAGCGCGACGTAGTACTGCCGGGTGCTGGGTACGACGCGGACCTTGATGTCCTTGTTCTTCTCCAGGCGCGGGAGATCGAAGTCGGTCAGGCGCACGGTCCGGTCGACCTCGCCCTTCTCCAGCAGGGCGGCGCGCACCGCAGGATCGGGAACGACGATGATCTTGACCGCATCCAGGTAGGGCTTGCCCTTCTGCCAGTAGTCCGGGTTCTTGACGAACCGGATGTGCTCGCCCTTGGCGAACTCCTTCTGGATGAAGGGGCCGGTGCCGACGATGTTCGTCGCCATCCACTGCTCGCCGTTCTTCTTGTAGGCGGTTGGGCTGAAGATACAGAGCGGGCGAAAGGCGAGGTTCGGGATCAGCGCCGCGAAGGGCGACGTGAAGACCATCGAGACGGAGTGTTCGCCTTCGGCCTTCGCCGTGTCGAAGCCTTCGAGGATGCTCGAGTAGATGAACTTCTTGGCCTTCGCCTCGTTGAAGACGAAGGCGACGGCCTCGGCATTGAACGGCGAGCCGTCGTGGAACTTGACGCCCGGCTCGAGCTGGAAGGTATACATCTTGCGGTCGGGCGAGACCGTCCAGCTCTTGGCGAGGAGGGGAGCGATGGAGCCGTCCTCCTTCATCTCGACCAGATTCTCGCAGGCGTAGAGCCAGACGTCCTGGGCGCCGCTGTCGAGGTTACGTCCGGGGAACAGCGAAAACTGCTCGCCCGCCTGGGCATAGATCAGCTCGCCGCCGTACTGGGGCTTGGCGTCCTGAGCGGATGCCATGTCGCCAGCGACGACACACGCAGCCAGCGCCGCGACGCCTGCCAAAAGAATGCGATGCACACTCATGAGTTCCCTCCCCGGGTGATCTTACCGAATGCGCTCGTCGATGCAGGCGCAGCTTTTATCCGGTCATTCTCTCCCGGATCAGGCTGCGGTTACAAGCCGTACCTCAGCCTTTTCGGTGCCCCGGCTGCGGCCGTCGGCAGGCTCAGCCGGTGTGTTTTCCGCGGACGGCCGCGGCCATCGGCAGAACCGAGCCGGCCCCCTCGCGAAGCTGCCGACGCTGCCGGTCGGAAAGCCGGATGCCGTGGAGGCTCAGGCAGGCGTCGATCTGTCGGTCGATCGCCGGATCGTCGGTTGCGTCTGCCGGGGTCCATGCCGGCATACGGCTGGTGGAAAGCGCGAGGGAGGGCGGCGGCTGGCGCCGGTGCCAGGATGTCGCGCCCTGATAGGCATGGGCGACGCGCAGGATAGCGGCCTCATCGTAGGGGCGGCCGACGATTTGCATGCTCAAGGGCAATCCCGTCGTGCCGAAGCCGTTGCAGACCGAGATCGCCGGCAGGCCGGTCAAGCTGAACGCGATCGTCGGGAACGGCTTCAGCCGTCCTCCAAACGACATCGAAGCGAAGGCCGGTGCCGGACCGAGCGTGCTGGCGCTGACGAGCACATCGAACCGCCCGAGCTCCGACAATGTCGACTGCGTCAGCTTTCGGCGCAGCCACTGCGCGACGACGTAGTCCGACCCCTGAACCAGCACGCCCGGCAGGACCCGATAGCGGAACATCTCTCCGAATATCCCCGGATCGTCGACGAGAGCCCGACGGTGGATGGCGAAGGCCTCGGCTGCGATGATGCCCCGCGAACAATTCCCGTAGTCCTCGAGATCGGGGAGCGCCGCGTCCGCGACCGTAGCGCCGAGGCTGCGCATCGCCGCCATCGCCTCGTCAATGGCAGCGATGAGATCGCGATGGGCGCCGTCGTAGTGATTCCTGACAAGGCCGATCCGCATGCCGCGCAGATCGTCGCTCAGTGCTGCGGCATAGTCGAGAGTCGGCGGAGCCGCCGATGTCGGATCGGCGACATCGGCTCCGGCGACAGCCTGGAGCCCGAGGGCGGCGTCCTCGGCGGAGCGGCAGAGGAAGCCGACTGTGTCGAAGGACGGGGCCAGCGGCCAGGCGCCGGCCACGCTGATGCGGCCGAAGGTCGGCTTGAGGCCGGTCACGCCGCAATAGGACGCCGGCACCCGCACCGAGCCGCCCGTGTCCGACCCGAGCGCCAGCGGCGCCATCCCGGCGGCGACGGCGGCGGCCGACCCGGCGCTCGATCCGCCGGGCGCGTGGTCGAGGTTCCACGGATTGCGGGTCGGCGGCCAGGGCAGGTCAAAGGATGGCCCGCCGGTGGCGAATTCATAGGTCGCAGTCTTGCCGAGAAGGATGGCGCCGGCGGCTGAGAGACGCGCGACGCAAGTCGCATCTCGCAATGCCATGTTGTCGGCGAGCAGACGCGACCCGCAGGTGGTTCGGGTACCGGCGACGTCGATGATGTCCTTGACCGCGAAGGGGATGCCATGAAGCGGGCCGCGACGGCGCCCGGCCGCGATCTCGCTCTCCGCCGTCCGCGCCTCGGACCGCGCCCGCTCGGCGGAGACCTCGACGAAGGCGGCGATGGCCGGGTCGAGCCGGTTCACCTGGCCGAGGAGCGCCTCAACGATCTCTCGCGGTGAAACCCGGCGGCTGTCGATCAGGCGTGACAGCCGGGCCACGCCCAGTTCGGTCAGGTCGCTCCCCATGCCCATGCTCAATACATGCGGGCCTTGTCGAGGACGTTGCGCATCTCTCTTATCCGGCCATCGAGGTAGCAGCGGAGGTTGTGGCAGAAGATCTCGGTGATGCGCTCGTTCTCGCGGCCGACGGTGCTGGCCGAGTGCGGGCTGATCAGCACGTTCGGCATGTCCCAGAGCGGGCTCGCCGCCGGCAGCGGCTCGACGGCCGCGACGTCCAGCGCGGCAAAGACGATCTTGCCTGAGCGGAGACCCGCGATCATGGCGGCCTCGTCGACGCACTGGCCGCGGCCGATGTTCACGAACACCACGCCTTCCTTCATCACGCCGAACGCCCGGGCGTCGATCAGGTTGTCGGTCTCCGGCGTGTGCGGGGCGACGAGGACGACGGCATCGGCCTCGGCCAGCATCGCGTGGAGCCGGCCGGGGGCGTAGACGGCGTCCACTCCCATGGCTGCGGCGCGATCTTTGCCGGCGGTGCGGACTCCGGCCAGCACGCGCATGCCGAAGGCCTTGCCGATGGCGGCGATCCGCCCGCCGACTTGCCCCGCGCCGATCACCGCAAGGGTCTTGCCGGCGAGCTCGTCGCCACAATAGCGCTCCCAGCGACGGGCCTGCTGCTCACGCTCGAGATGATCCAGTTGCTTGACGTGAGTCAGGAGCGCCAGGAACACGAATTCGGCCAAGGGCTGGGCGTGCACGCCTCTCGCCGTGGTGACCAGGAGGGAAGCGGCGGAAGGCCCCAGCTTCTTCACCATCTGGCCGACGCCGGAGCTGGTGGTCTGCACCCATTTGAGGTTCGGGGCCAGGGGCAGGCCGGCGGCACCGTCGGCGGAGCTTGGCGGAAAATCCCACATCACCTCGGCGCGCCCGAGATGAATACGCCACCGCGCCTCCTGTTCGGCGGTGCGGGCGAAGCCGTCCTTGCCCTTGTGATCGGCGACATAGCGGAGCGGCGGCCAGAGATCGGGCTCGGCGATCACCTCGACACGGTCGGGCGCCACCGACCGGATGCGCGCCACGTGCTCGAGCTCCAGGGGCGTCGTAACGAAAACGGTAGTGCGTGCGCTGGACATTCCTCGGCCTTCGATGGTTGCTGGGGGCTCTCGGCTCACGCGGATCCTGCACGTTGGCGGACGATCGGCCAAGGGAATCGGGAGAGGAAGGAGGAGACGGCTACACGTTGGAGTCCGGGAACGACGCCTTCCGCCGGGCGATGTAGTCGAGGAGGGCCTCGTCGACCGCCCGATCGAGCGGCAGGCATCCCGATCATGGTCCAGGATGCGCCCCTGAGCGGCGTCGCCCTGTCGGTGCCGCTGCTCGCGAGGCTGGCGCACGAGGTGCCCCTGGTCGGCTACTTCAAGATCGAGGCGCCGGGGAGGGCGGCAAAGCTGCGGGGCCTGATCGAGGCCGGCGGCAAGGCCATCGTCGGGCCGTTCGACGGCGAGGAGTCGATCACGCTGATGGCCGATCTCGATGCCGGCGCGACCGGGACTATGCCGAGCGCCCTGCTACCGGAGCTGATCAAGCCGGTGCTGCAGCACTACCGAGGCGGCCGGCGAAAGGACGCGGCCACCGCCTAGTAGCTAAGGGATGGAGCGGGGCTCGGCGGATGCGTCCGGGATCGCCCAGGCGGCGAGGCGATGGGCGATCGCGCCGAGGACGAACCACGTGATCAGGAAGGCACCGGTTTCCAGGAGGAAGCTGTGAAATTTGTAGAAGACCTCCGCGATGACCAGCGCGAGAACCATGCTGACGGGCTCGCTGAGGTAGACGTGACGCGAACGCAGCGCCTTCAGAAGCGTGAACATTTCGGACTTCCCCCGAATTGAGATGGCCGATCGATATGAGGCCGGCCGTGGTGGCCGCAGTGCCGAAGTCGGGTATAGCGTCTTCGCGGACCTGACGCTACCGTTCGGTGGTGGCGGCGAACCCGGGGGCCGGCCCGTGGTTTTCGGGGTGTTTCGTCGGACCCCACCGCCATTGGCGCGGAGGGGCGGCCTCGCATGATCATGTGATGCGCGGCCGATTTCGTAGGCCGAAACGATCGAACGGGCGGCGGACATCTCGCGCCCGCCGTGGCGGTCGCCCCAACGTCGCCAGCGCACCGAGAGAGCCACCAATGCGACTGATTTCAACGCCGACCGCCGATGACATCGAAGGCGTCCGCCGGTGGTTCGAGCGGCTATCCGACTGTGTCCGGACGGTCGACTACGAGGCGGCCTATCCGCTCTTTGCCGATGATCTGGTCGCTTTCGGAACGTTCAGCGACTTCCTCTCGGAACGATCCGCGGTCGCCCAGGAGCAGTGGCGGAACGTCTGGCCGACGATCCGCGGCTTCCGCTGGCGGCGGGAGGGGATCCGCGCCGTCGTCTCGCCGGATCGCCTCAGCGCGGTCGGCCTCGCTGTCTTCGACTCCGACGGTTTCACCGAGGATGGGACGCGGTTCGATCGCCCTGGGCGGGCGACCGTGGCGTTCGCGCGGAAAGCCGTTGGGGACGATTGGGTGGCCCTCCATACCCACATGTCGCTGTTCCGCGGCACACCCAGCCGATCCTTCGGCAGGTTCTCCGGCCCGTAGGTCGAGCGCCCGGGTGCCGGCTCCCGTTTGACCTGTGTCAATGCCGGTCGGGCCGGCTAGGCGAAAATTGTGGTGTGTCGAGGAGCCGCCCATGCTGACCAGAGAAGACTGCCTCGCCCTCTGCGATGTCGAGGAGGACGTGGTCGATGCCATCGCCGAGCACGAGCATATTCCGACGATCGTCGCGACGGAGCTTGGCCACTACCTTGTCCACAGTCCGGATGGCGAGCTTCGCATTCGCCGCATCATCCTGGATGACATCGATGCGGCAATCGCGGCCTGCGACCTCAAGCGGGCCACACGTCTCAAGCTCGCTCTTCGGCATTTCGCCGAGAACCATCCGATTCCTGGCTGGACGGACCGGCCGGGTAGACCTCTGGGAGTACATCCGTGAGCCTACGAACCATTCGTCTCGAGCTTGCCCGCAGCAAGGAATTTCCTGAAGGAAGCGCCGGACACGGCTATGTCCTGAAGGCGCCGCTGACGCCCGACGGGCACCTCGATGCCGGGACCTGGAGAAAGCACAAGGAGCTGTGTACGGTCGTCCGCTTCTCGGCCGATCAGGACGATGAGCGCGGCACGCTCATCCACACGGCCGGGCGTCGCTGGGCCTTCTCGTATGTCCCGCGAGACGATTCCGACGACGAGCCGATCTTTCGGCTCGACAACCATATCTTCCGGCCGGGCGAGTACGTCTCGATCACCGAGCATGACGGCGTCGAGCGAACCTTCCGGGTGGCGACGGTCACGTGACGCCGGCGAGTTCCTGCAGATCGTCGGGGCCGGCAAGGTCGACGCGGTTGCCGTCCAGCAGCCGGATCATGCCCTGGCGTCTGAGCTGCGTGAAACTGCGGCTGACCGTCTCGACGGTCAGTCCGAGATAGTCGGCGATATCCCATCGGCTCATCGGCAGGTCGACAGGATTGCCGGAGCGGCCGTCGCGCCGGGCCGCGTTGGCGAGAAGCAGAAGAAATGACGCAAGGCGTTCTTTAGCGGTCTTGCGTCCCAGCAGGAGCATCTGATCCTGGGCTGCCGCCAGCTCATGGGAGACCATGCCGAGCAGCCGGCGCTCGAGCGTCGGCATCTCTTCGAGCAGCCGCTCGAGTTTCTCGCGCGGGAACCGGCAGAGCGCGGGCGAAGTCGGTCCAGCGAGGAAGACTCGTATCCGGGAGGGTGGCGCGTACCAGGGGGAACGCCTGGGCGATCTGTTCGCGTTCCAGGGCGCGCAGGACAAGAGGCGCAACCATGCCGACCATTTAGACCAAGGGCTGCCCCGCTGGCATTGATACAGATCAAGGAGGGGTCACGGCAACCGTGGTGCCTTTTGGCCTCATAAGGAGGAGCCACGGTGACTGTCGAGAGAGTTCTTGCCGTAGTGTCGGAAATGGCCGGCGCCGAGGCGTGCGGTGGCGACGTGGCGCGGCAGCCTCGAGGCCGCCTGCGCGGCTCACGATACGCAGCCGCTGCTTGAGAAGCGGAATGGACCGCCGCGACCTCATCAGCCGCTACGACCGTCGGGTGCCGCGCTATACGAGCTATCCGACGGCCCTCCAGTTCCATCCCATCGCCGGAGACGGCTGGTATCGGGACTGGCTGGGCGGGATCCCGCAGGACATGGAGGTTTCGCTCTACCTCCACGTCCCGTTCTGCCGTGCGATGTGCTGGTACTGCGGCTGCCACACGCGGGTGGCCAAGGACGAGCAGCCGGTCCAGAGCTACGTGGCGGCGCTCCGACGCGAGATCGCCCTCGTTGCGGGGGCGATCGGGCGACGTCTGGCGGTTTGCCGCGTGCATTGGGGCGGCGGAACGCCGACACTTCTCTCGCCGGCTACCTTTGCCGCGATTTTCGAGGATCTATCGAGACATTTCGATATCTCGACCACCGTCGAGCACGCGGTCGAGGCGGATCCGCGCACGCTGACGGACGGGTTGGCCGACGCGCTGGCGGCGGCCGGCGTGACGCGGGTGAGTCTTGGCGTCCAGACATTGTCGGACGCGGTGCAGCGGCGTATCAACCGCCTCCAGCCCTTCGATCAGGTCGCCGCGGCGGTTGGGCGTCTGAGGCGCGTCGGGATCGGGAACCTGAATTTCGATCTGATGTACGGACTTCCGGGGCAGGCGACCGGCGACGTCGTGGCGACGGCGGAGGCCGTCGCCGGGTTGTCGCCGTCGCGGTTGGCGCTGTTCGGCTACGCCCATGTCCCCTGGATGAAGCCGCACCAGAAGCGGATCGAGGAGAGCGAGCTGCCGGATGCGGGCGGGCGGTTCGAGCAGCTCCTCGCCGGGGCGGAGGCGCTCGAGCGATCCGGGTATCATCGCATCGGGCTCGACCATTTTGCCCGACCGAGCGACTCCCTGGCCCGCGCCGCGGCGGAAGGGCGGCTGCGGCGCAACTTCCAAGGCTATACCGATGACCCGTCTCCGGTCCTGATCGGCCTCGGCGCCTCCGCCATCGGCCAGATGCCGGACGGTTATGCGCAGAACGTCGTGGCGATCCCTGATTGGGAGCGCGAGGTGTTCGCCGGCAGGCTGCCGGTAGCGAAGATGCGGGGTCTTTCCCCGGAGGACGCCTTGCGCGGAGAGGTGATCGAACGGCTGATGTGCGGGCTTGTGGTGGACCTGGTGCCGTTGTTGGACGCCCACGGCTACCCTCCAACCTTTCTCGACGACTCCCTCCGGATCCTCGAGGAGGCGGCTGGCGACGGCTTGGTCGAGGTCGACGGCCGCCGGATCAGGGTGACGGAGACGGGCTGGCCGTTCCTCCGCTCGATCGCGGCCGCCTTCGATGCCTACTTGGCTCCGGCCGAATCCCGTCACGCGCGGGCGGTTTAGGTGTCGACCGCTTCGCCGGGCGCGCGGGACGGCCTGCAGACGTCGCTTCTCTCGCCTATCGGCTTGGACGGTTCACGACCTACGTCGCGCTTGGTGCGATGGTCGGCGGATTCGGTAGGGCCGCCGCCGCAGCGCTCTACCGAACCTAGTTGGCCGAGCGAAGGCTCGGACGTGTGCCTTCCGAGTAGGCAATCAGACGGAACGGCTTGACCGACCCGTCGACATCCGACCTGCGGGGCAGGGGCGCCTGATAGCTGTCGCTGCCGTCGGACGCGCCGTACCACCAGCTTCCGATAGTTCCGCCGACCACGGCACCGAGCGTGGTGGTCGTCAGCTGCGACAGCGGAAAGTAGTAGTACACCAGCGCTCCGCCGACGACCGCGCCGCCCAACGTCGCCAGCACGACGGCGCCATCGCTGGACGTCTTTTGCTGCGCCATCGAAGGGGCGGACATCAGCGTGATCGCCGCAACCAGTGCGATGACTGAAGATAGCTTGCGCATTTGGGGACCCCCGTTAGGCCGAAGAAAGCTGACGAAATCGGAAAATCGCCCTCTATCCTACTCCTTCGCCTTCGACTTACAATAGACAAAGAGGCAGACGGTCTAAACCCAAGTTCATCTCGACAATGCCGAGTGTACGGGGCGAGAAGTGGCCCCGGGAAGCGACGTATGAAGGTGCTCTTCGCTCGATCCCGGGAAGTAATACAGATACAGCGGCGTCAGCGCCTGGCCGATGGAGCAGAACGAGGCGAAGACGACGCCGATCAGGCCGGTGAAAAGGACCACTGGATTGGCGGGAATTGCTTCGCCTCCGGCGATGACGTTCACCAGGTTTTGACCACCGGCCGCAAGGGCGAGGGCCGCGCCGATAGCGCCGCCGATGAGGCACCCGGCGCTTCGGCCGACCGTTTCATCGCGGGCGCCCTCGGGAAAGCCGGGCCCATAGGACTTGACGAGAACGGCTTGCCGTTCGGCGGCCGGGGCGCTGGCCATCCGGATCGACGGCCGCTGCTCCTGGGCGAGGCTGGGCCGGCACATCGTCAGCAGTAGGACGGCCAGCACGGCTCCGGCATGAAATTTCATCCGCTTCTCGTCTTTGCCGGGCGCCGGCCTTTGTCTGGACCCCTTCGCCCTCTGGACCTTGTAGCAAAGCTGGCCGGGACTAATCCAGTCCTTGGTGAACTGGCGCCGCCGGCGGGTTGGCGGGACGTTGTCGCCGCACCCTCGGACGGAGGCACGGGACTTTCCGGATTGGGCTATTGTGCCGTCGGTTGGCGATGTTGCTGGTTGCCGCCCGGCCGACAGAAGGGAACGCGTGACTGATCCTAAGCAGCAGGAACCCGCGGAGGCGCCCGCACCGGTGACGCCGGACCCTCGGACACGTGCGGGGGTTGCGGTGTTCGCCGGTCGGCATCGGCTTGCCTTGGTCGCCGCGGCGGTTGCCGCAGGGGTCGCCTTAGCGGGCCTCTATGCACTGTCGGACCGCCTGCGGCCGCCGCCGTCGCGGCCCGACGTCGCCATCGCCGCGCAGCCGACGACATCCGCCGCCCCGAACGCTCCGGAAGATGGCGGACGGGTGCTGATCGGCTGGGTGGACAAGGACGGCATCCCCTATCGCGCCGCGGTGGATTCGGCGCGCTATCAGGAGTTTTCCGCCGCGCGCCGGCAGCGGAGCGAGCACGAGCATCGGCGGCTCGGCGATGCCGCCGCCGCAAGAGCGCACGCTGCCTTGGTCCCGATCTTCAAAGAGGTCGAGGCCCGTGTTCCGGACTTCGGCGAGTGGGCCTATGACTGGTGGACGAGCTGGACCCTACTGGCGCGGTCTCTCGGCTGGGTGTGGGACGGCGTCCGCGACGGACCGCTCCTCACCATGCCCGACCGGGTGCAGGCGCGGCTTGTTTCGGAGATCGAACAGCGGTTCGAGATGCTCGTCCTCAGACCTGGGGCGACGGACCCTAAGCTGGTTGCGACGCTCGACCAGGTTCTGGCGGCTTTGAGCGACGATCTCGCCCAGGAGTGCCGGACCTACGAAGAGGCCCTCGGTGCCTTTGTCGTCCGAGAGGCGCGTCGGCTCGAAAAGCGGGCGGCGGGCGGTGGCTGGGCCGTCGTCGCGACCGGGGATGCCCTGAAATCGCCGCCGGCCGTCGCGTGCGCGGCTCATGGCCGGGCCGAGGATTTCCTCATCGCCGAGTTCGTCAGGCTGAGGCAGAGCCGTCACGTCGATGACCCGGTCAACGCGGTGATCCTGCGCATGTCGCGGCCATTCGCCACCAAGCTGATCAGCTTCGTCATACTGCCCGCGATCGTGACGGCGCTGATCGGTGGTATCGCCTTGCCGTTGCTGGGGATCCTCCCAAACGTGATATCCGGCGCGGTCGCCGGCGCCCTTACCGGTGCGGCCGGTGCGGCGATCATCGGTTTCTCGGCCAGCACGTCGGTGGACTGGTATCTCAACCGTGCCGACGAACGCCGCAACCGCGGCAGCTTCGAGGTCCAGGTGCGACGAGCCGTAATCGCCAGCCGCGACGCCTTCGAAGCCAAGCTCGTCGATGCGCAGCGCCGATCGATCGAGCTTCAGCTTCAGACTATCGCCGACTCTCCGTCGGTATTGTCTCCGTCGCGGTGACCGACGGGCGACGAGGCGACGTCGCCGGCACTCACTCCTGAGTCGTCGGCCTCCAGTCGCGCGCCAGGCGGTGGGCTGCCGCGACCTGCGCGGGCGTCAACTGTGCCGTGACCGCATCGCGCAGTTTCACCGCAGAATTCCTGATCGGGCCGGGGGGCAGGGTCGCGGCGCTGAGGTTGAGCCACATGTGGGCGAGCACGAGGTCCGCGGCGACGCCGCGCCCGTTGCTGTGCATGATCCCGAGGTGAAGCTGGGCGTTCGCTTCGCCCTTGCGGGCCGCCCGCGCGTACCAGGCGAACGCGTCTGCGTCGCTTTGTGCGAGGCCGATGCCGAGGTCGTAACGGATCGCCAGCTGGGCCTGCGCGTTCGGCTCGCCCTTTTCGGCAGCGAGTCGGAGCCATTTGAGCGCCGTATCGGTGTTCGCGGCCGCCCCTTGGCCGGCGAACAGCATACGGCTGACGATATAGGCTGCGGCTGCATCGCCTCGCTCCGCCAGGGGAAGGAGCTCGCCATAGGCGACGGTGTAGTTGCCGCCGTCATACGCTGCGACACCGCTCTCGAGGCCGGCAAGGGCCGGCCGCCACATAGCCATGACCAGAAATCCCGCGACGAGGGCGTTGCGGATCATGTGGGGTGCGGGACGTTTATCTGTGGAGGTGAGCATGGCGGGACATTCTCTCGCGTCGTCTCGGCGCGTGGCAATGCCGCTCTTCGCCGTCGCGCCGCCCTATGTCCTGCTTCGATAGTACTGGAAGACGACGGCCAGCACCGCGAATGCCCAGAAGTTGAGCAGGAACAGCGTCCACATCAGCACGCAGATCGAATACAGGGTCAGATAGGTGACGATCAAGGCGATGAGCAGGCCGCAGGCGATGCCGCGTCGGGCCGCAGCCGCCGGCCAGAAGGCGAAGGGCAGGGCGAGGACCGCAAGCAGCAGGAGGCCGATCAGCGCAAGGCCGAACGCGAGGGGCCTGCTCACGTCGCCGCCGCCGAGATCGGCGACCAGCGGTCCCAGGCCGTAGTTCAGCGGATTCACGCGTTCGGTCAGAAAGTCCCATAGCGACAGGTTCCACGGGCTTTCCGGCACGAAAAGATCGTGCAGGTCGAAAAAGCGCTGATCGTATCGGCTGGAGAGCAGGAGGATGCCGGCTGCGACGCCGAGGAGCTTGGCCGCGCCGGTGAGCACCGGAACCTTGAAATATCCCTCCGGGGCGAGCCGCCTCAGACCGACCCATCCGAATTCGGCAATGGCGATGGGGATCGCCAGAAGCAGCGCCAGTTCAAGCACGGTCTTGCCGGTGGAGGAGAGCCATTCAGGCCGTCCGCCGGTTGGGGCCGTGGACAGCGATCGGCGATTGCCAAGCCTTAAGCGCCCGGAGCGAACGGCTAGAAGGTGAATCGCGCGACAATGGTGGGCTTTCCGGGGAACTGGACCTGCACGACGACCCGCATGCCCGGCCCCTGGGCCAAGGTCAAGTTGCCGGTCATCAGGTTGCCATCCTTCCCGGCCGCGTCGGGTTGGAGCTGAACGACCTCCCGCTGTTGGCCCAGCAGGACCGTCGCCGTCCCCTTCGCCGCCGTGATGTTCTCCGGCTTCTCGGTCTTGTCGTTGTAGACGAAGACCTTGAGCTGGCCGCCTCCGGTCACAAGCTCGAGGACGTATGGACCCGCGTTCGCGGTTTTGCCGCCATGCTTCGCAGGGTGGTCACTATGGGCGAGAAGCGTGGCGGGAAGAAGGATCGCGAAGATCGCGAGCAGGGCCCTCAGGATCATTCGGCCATTCCACATTGTCGTTCCCGTCAGGAGCTTGTTGAGACGCGATAGTCCGGACGCAGCGCCGGAAAACCTCGGCGCTTCCCGGACGCCGACGCTAATAGGCTTCGGCTTTCTTGCCAATGACAACCCGGTCTCGCAGGCGCGAGAGCGCCTTCTCGCCGTATCGGAGAAACAGGATCGGCGTCAGCACCGCATCGAACAGCGTGGCGCTGATCAGCCCGCCGAGGATCACCACGGCCACCGGCGAGAGGATCTCCTTGCCGGGCTCGTCGCCGCCGAGGATGAGGGGGATGACCGCGAGTCCCGCTGAAAGCGCCGTCATCAGCACCGGCGTCATCCGCTCGAGGCTGCCGCGGAGGATCATCTTGCGCCCGAAGGTCTCGCCCTCGTTGAGCACGAGGTTGATGTAGTGGCTGATCTTGAGGATGCCGTTCCGCGTGCTGATGCCGACCAGGGTGATGAAGCCGATCATGGTGGCAAGCGACATGGTCCCGCCCAGGAGCCACAGAAGGACGACGCTGCCGATCAGCGACAGCGGCACGTTCGCCATGATGATCAGCGACAGCACCGTCGAGTCGTAGCGCGAGTAGAGGATGGCGAAGATGAGCAGCAGCGAGATCAGCGAAAGAACCCCGATCCGGAGTGACGCCCGCTGCTGGGCCTCGTAGTTGCCTTCGATGCTGACGAAATAGCCGGCCGGCATCCGCATTGCCGCCGCCTGCGCCTCGATGCCTTTGGAGATGGCGGCCATGTCCGATCCGTCGGTATTGGCCAGGATGGCGATGCGTCGGAGGCCGTTCTCGCGGATGATCTGGTTGGGACCATCGGTGTCTATGATCGTGGCGAGGTCGCGCAGCGGCACCCGACCGACCGGGGTGTTGATCAGAAGCTGTGCCAGCCCGGCGCGGGTGCGGTCCTTGTCGTCGAGGCGCACCAGAACGTTGTAGCGTCGGCTCTCGTCGACGATCTGCGAGACCACGTGCCCGGCGGAGAAGGCCTCGAGCGTCTGGGTGAGGTGGGCCGGCGTGATGCCATAGAGCCGCGCCGCATCCGCATCGACGCGCACGCGCACCTGCGGGACCCGCGCCTGCGTCTCGAGTTTGAGGTCGGTCAGGCCCGGTACGCCGGCAAGCCTGTCGCGCAGACCATCGGCGAGTTTGAAGAGAGAGTCGAGGTCGTCGCCGTAGATCTTCACCGCGATTTGCGCAGGGAGGCCCGACATCGCGACATTGATGCGATGGGTCAAGGGCTGGCCGATGTAGACGGTGCCAGGGAGTGCGCTCAGTCGGTTGCGTATGTCCTGCAGAACATCCGCGGTCGAGCGCGATGATGGCGCGAGATCGACGTCGATCTCATTCTGATAGATGCCGTCGGCATGAACATCCAATTCCGCCCGTCCGGTGCGTCGCCCGATCGAGGTCACTTCCGGAACCTCGAGCAGGAGCTTCTCGGCGACCGCCCCCATGCGGCTGGACTGGCCAAGCGAGATGCTCGGCCGGAAGGTCAACCCGACGACATACATGCCTTCGTTGAGCGGCGGCAGGAAGGCTCGCGGCAGGTACACGGCTCCGACGACCGCGATGGCGACGAGAGTGACGGCGGTAGCGATAATCCGGGACTGGTGGTCGAAAGCCCAGAGAAGCAGCCGCTCGTTCTGGCGTTTTAGGAACCGCACGAGGCCGGATTCCTCGTTCGCCATGCGCTTCATCCGCGGCAGGAGATAGTAGGCGAGCACCGGCGTCAGCGTCACCGAGGTGACGAGGCTCGCCAGGATGGAGACGATGTAGCTGAGGGCGAGCGGCTTGAACATGAGCCCTTCGAGGCCCGGCAGCGAGAACAGCGGGAAGAAGACGAGGAGGACGATGATCGTCGCATAGAAGATTCCGGACCGGACCTCGATCGTCGCATCGGCGATGACCTCGATCGGCGGGCGGGGATTGGCGAGCTGCCGGTTCTGGCGGAGCCGCCGGAACATGTTCTCGACGCCGACCACCGCATCGTCGACCAGCTCGCCGATGGCGATGGCGAGACCGCCCAGGGTCATCGTGTTGATCGTCATGTCGAAGAACCAGAAGACGATCGCGGTGATGAACAGGGAGATCGGGATGGCCGTGAGCGAGATGATCGTGGTGCGGAGGTTGAGGAGGAAGGCGAACAGGACGACCGACACGACGGCGGTCGCCTCGATGAGGACGCGGGTCAGGTTGCGGATCGACGTTTCGATGAATTTGGCCTGCTTGAAGGCGATCTTGTCGGCGTGCATCTCCTTGGGGAGGAACGGTCTCAGTTCCGCCAGCACGCGCTGGACGTCGGCGGTGAGCCTGAGCGTATTGACGCCGGGTTGCTTGTGGACACGGACGATGATCGCCTTCTTGCCCATGAAGCCGGCGTCGCCCTGCTTGATGCGGGGCTCGAAGCTGATCGTGGCGACCTGGCGCAACAGGATGCCTCGTCCGCCCTGATAGGTCACGACCAGGTCTTTAAGGCCGGCGACGAGTTCTTCCGGATCGCGGATCCTGCCGACATTCATGATCAGATAGCGGCTGCCGTACTGCTCGATCGCGTCGCCGCCGGTGTTGGCGTTGTAGCGGGCGACGGCCGTCTCGATCTGCTCGATCGAGAGGTCGAAAAGGTCGAGCATCCGCGGATCTGGGGTCACGCGCAATTGTCGCGCGTCGCCACCCAGTATCAGGATCTGAGCCACACCGGGAATGGCGAGGAGCCGCGGCCGCACGGTCCAGTCCGCCAGATCCCGGAGCGCCATCATGTCGCCGCTGTCGGAGGTCATGGCGATCAGCAGGATCTCGCCCATGACCGAGGCGATCGGCCCCATCTCCGGCGTGATGCCGGCCGGCATCTGCTCGCGCGCCAGGGTGAGCCGTTCGGCGACGAGCTGGCGGTTTCTGTAGATGTCGGCATTCAGGCCGAAGTCGACGAAGACGATGGACAGGCTCGAGCTGGAGGTCGAGCGCAGGCGCTCGAGGCCCTTGACGCCGGCCATGGCGGTCTCGATCGGGAAGGTGATCCGGCGCTCGACCTCTTCCGGCGAGAGGCCATTGCCCTCGGTGATGATCGCAACCGTCGAGCGGTCGATTTCAGGCAGGACA
Organism: Alphaproteobacteria bacterium; assembly: GCA_009694025.1. Taxonomy (GTDB): domain Bacteria; phylum Pseudomonadota; class Alphaproteobacteria; order SHVZ01; family SHVZ01; genus SHVZ01. The sequence goes on from SHVZ01000041.1 coordinate 22,941, forward strand.
TCGACGGGAAGACCGCGGACCTGAAGCGTGCCGAGCACGACCAATACCGCCGTCGCGCACAGCACGAAGACGCGGTGCGTCAGGCTGACGTGGATGAGATACGAAAACAAAGGTTCAGCGAACCTCGTTCAGGAGGTCGGCCGACTCCACCACGACGCGGGAGTTCGGCTTCAGCCCGGCTATGATCAGGATTTGGGTGCCGTCGATCGGCTCGACCCGTACCGGCACCGGCACGAAGATCTCGGCCTCGGTGTGCTGCCAGACGACGCTCTGCCCGGAGGTGTCCGTCACCACGGACTCGCGGGGCAGGATCACTCCCTGGCGGCGATCGGACGCCTGCATCAGTACGGTGACGACGCTGCCGACGCTCAGCGTGGCGTCCGGAGCTTCGATCTGGAAGTAGAGGGGGATCGTCTGCTTCTGGAGCTGCGGTCCCCGGCTGACGAACTTCAGCTTGTAGCCCTTGCCCATCGACGACGTGGCGTCCGCCGCGGTCACCTCGCCGATCGCCGTGATGTCGTAGGCGTAGGCCTCGATCCACAGCCGCTTCGGATCGACCACCTCGAACAGCTTCTGCTGCTCGCTGACGAGCTGGCCGGAGACCGCGAAGCTCGCGGCGATGACGCCGTCGGAGGGGGCGAGCAGGGGTGCGCGAAGGGTGTCCCGGTCGCGCAGCACGAGCGCGATCGCCGCACGCCGACGCGAGAGGTTGGCGAGGTCGGCCCGCGCCTCGTCGACCTCGCGCGCGGTGGCAGTCGAACCCTCCGCCGAAACGCGTTGCACGCGCACCTGGATCAGACCGATCTCTTGATCGATCTGGGCGAGCTGCTGAAAGATGATACCTCGGTCGATCGGATTGATGACGGGCACGATCCAGGCCAAGACCTCGCCGGCCGCGACCTGCTGGCCGATACGCGGCCAGGTGGCGCCTGCGGGCACGATGCGGCCCTTGATCGAGCTGTGGACCTGGCCGCTCGTCCCGGGATCGGCGATGACGTGGCCGGCGATGCGCATCGTGCGCGCCGCTTCGCTGGTCTTGGTGACGACGGTTCGCAGGTTCAGAAGGCGTTGCGACGCCTTCGGCATGAAAACCGTGCCGTCGAGCTGACGGCGCGGACCATTTCCGGCATTGGCCGACGGCGCCGAAGTCTGGGTGGGATCTTCTCCGGGGCCACCGGCGAAGACGGCGCGTTCGACGAAGAGCAGCACGAGGGCGATCACCACGAAGCCGATCGAAACGACGGTCAGGGACGTAAAGCTGCGGGCGTGTCGAACCTTGCGTCGCGCCGCCGCGAAGACGACCTGTTGGCCCGTGGCGAGCCAGACGCTCGCATGTCGGGCCTGTTGGAACAGACGCGCCCGGCTCGTTTCCGCCGAGGAACGCAGGTCCGACAAGGCACGTCGCGAGAGCGCGGTGAACGCCTTGAGGCGCGCGTCGAGCCGGGCCATCGCTTCGTCCGCCGACCTCCTCACCTTGGCGATGGCGAGCGCCGCATGGCGGAGTTCGACGGAGTCGGTCAGGGCCGCCAGGGGCCTGATCCGCATCGCCGCCCACATGGTCAGCATGCCGACGAGAAAGGCGGCGACGAGGTTGATCATGGAGTTGCCGCCGACCGCGAGATGGGCCCGAAGCGTGCCCGTGGGGCCGACCATCGCCATGGTCGGTTCCGGTACGTCGAGCTTGGCCGTCAGCAGATCCGACCGCTCGGCGGTGACGACGGTGAAGACGATGTCGTGGTGACCGGGGATGGCAATCCAGTCCGCCACGATCCGATAGGTTCCATCCGGGTTCGGCTCGGCCTGAAGCGTCTGGCCGCGGACCTCGGCCTCTATTTTCGCATCGATGATCGGTACGTTGTCGACGAAGCGGTCGAGATAGAGCGTGAGCGTGCGCCCATGCGCCACGCCGACCAGCTCGAAATCGTCGCTCTGCGCGGTCGCCCTGGGCGCTGACGGTGCGCCGGAGGAAGGCGCCGCGGCTTCTTCGTGTTCTTCCCCGCCATGCGCCGCCACCGTCGCCGGCATGGCAAACGACGAGAGCGCGGCGCTCAGGAACGCCGCCGCCAACGCTTTACGAAGAGAGCACTCTCTCCTCATGGAGCCACCCTTGCCCATGTCATTCGGCCTAAATTCACGACTTCACCTCAACGGCCCCGCTGGGGCCGAACGGCGCCGCCGCTATCGTGCGACGGTAGCGCACCGGCGACGACATGTCGAGCGGAGCGCCCCGCCTCAATGGCCATTTATCGCGGTCGGTACAAGCATTTGTAGCCGGGAGCGCGTACGCGCCTTACGCGGTCGATGAGGGGGCCCCGCGAGGACCCCGCGGCCGGCGACGCCCCGCGGTGCCGTCAGGGGGCGGAGACGAGCTGCTCGAACGCCTGAGCCATGATGGTCGTGGCCGCCTTGTCGATCGCAAGCCGCGCGCTCGCCTCTCGCAGCCATTCGGTCACGACCAAGGCGGCGTGACCTTCCAAGAGCAACAGCTGATCGACGGCGGCGGCCAACTGGCCGTCGCTCAGGTTCCGTTCAGCCGCGGCGATCGCCACCGCATTGCGACTACCGCTCGGGTCGGGGCGTGGTTGCCCAAGCGCGAAGAACGAGCGGACCCAGGCGGTTCCCCTCTCGGCCGCGGATTCCCGGCTCGGCGGCGCGTATGTCGCCAACCGGGGCGACATGTTCGTGGCGAAGGTCGCGCGGAGGTCGGCGACGGTTGGAACGCCGGACTCGGCGCGCGAGGCCAGGATCTTCAGCGCGTTGCGCATCTCCTCGCCATTGCCGGCGAGCGACGTGACCGCCGCCAACTCCTTCGAGAACCGGCGGGAGGTCTGCGTCGCGCTGTGTATCTGCATGGCTACGAGGTAGAGCCTTTCCGGACGACGATCGATCTTCTTGAGCGCCTCCAAGCCCGCCGACAGCTCGCCGAGAGTCCGTTTCTGGGCATCGTCGATCGCGCTGATCTGCGTCCCGGTCGCCTTTACCGCGCCTTCGATCTCGCCCAGACGAGCCGTCATGGCGCCGAGCCGCGCCAACACCGCCCTTGCCGTCTCGTCGCTGGCAGCAAGACGCGCGCTCAGGCCGTTCACGGCGGCCTCAAGGGCGTCGATCCGCTTCGCCGCCGCCTGGCTGCTTCCGCCGACCGCTTCGATCGCCTCGAGACGGGCCACCGATGCCTTTGTTTGAGCTTCGAGGGTGTCGATCGACGCCGAGCCTGCGGCCAGCTTGGCCTCGATCGTATTTCGCCGTTCGGTCAGGAAATCGATGATCTCCGCCGAACCGACCTTCGCCTTCAACCACTCGATCGACGTCTGTGGGGCAATCGCCGCGCCGGCCACCATCAGCGCAAGAAGGGCGGCGAGCAGGGCCACGGTCGCCATCGCCCGACCCCCGTTGCGCGGCTGCACGGCGCCGGCGGGCGTGAGGGGCGGCGGCAAGGGTGCCGCACCGGGCGCCGTTACCGGCCTAGCGGCAGCGTCCGGCGGCTTCGTCGGACTGCGGGGAGCTTCAGGCGTCGACGGGACCTCGGTGGTGCCGGACACCTTCGCCGGGCTGCTCGCTGCGCCCGACGGCTTTGCGGGCTCGGCGGCCGCACCGGGCGTTTTCTCGGGCGCGCCGACTGCCGCGGGCGTCTTCGCCGCCTCTCCGATCGCCCCGCTCACCTTCTCGGGGATGCTTGTTGTCGGCCCCTTCGCTACATCTCCGGCGGCGGCTGACGGTTTTGCCGGCTCCGGGGACGCGCTCGGCGTCTTCGCCGGCTCGCTTGCCGCCGGGGCCTTGGTCTCCGCCGCCGGCACTGCCCCGACGTCTACGGCGCTGCTGGGAAACTGGCGCGCGAGAGCCGCCAGGGCCTTCTCGTCGACTCCAGGCAGCCTGGGCTTGGGACTCATTGTGTCTTCATCTCCATCTCCCGCTCCACGGCGTGGACGGGATGGCTCTCGACCCGCTCCGGCACCCACAAGATCGGCTCGATCTCCCGGGCCAGCTGCTCGATGTCGCGGGCAGCGGCTCCGCCAGGCTCCAGGGTGTTGGGAGCGGAGCCGTGGAAGGTCGCTTCCTGGAAGACAACGCGGTCGAAGATCTGGCAGTCGAGGGGTTCGGCCTGTAGCTCCACGAGTTGGTTCCGCGCATGGACGGCGATCACCGATCGCTTGACCCTGCAGAGCAGCGTGCGTGCCGGGATCTTGCGCCTTGTCAGCATGGACGCGCTGCTGACGATCTTCCGGGTGCGCAATGCCTCGAACACGTTGGCTTCATCGGTCATGACAGGGATCAATACGAGATCGGCGGCGCCGATGGCGAAGACCATCGCCTGATTGCCGAAGCCGGCGCAATCGACGATGACGATGTCGTGCCCTTCGGCCATGTCGGCGATCGTCGGAATCATGGCGTGTTCGTCCATCTGGGTTCGCAGCGTCAGCTCCGACAGCGCATTGCCCTTGCCATGCCAGCGCGTCAGGGTCTGATTGGGGTCGGCATCGACGAGCGCCACTTTCCGGCCGCTCTTGTGCCAATGGCTCGCCAGGCAGGCGACGGTGGTCGACTTGCCGGCTCCGCCCTTACCCGTTGCAGCGACCAGTATCTTGCCGATTTTCGCGTTCATGCCCTGGATCCACGGAGTGGCAACGATCATACACGTTCCTGGTCACGGGCACGCCTGGCCTCGGCGAGTGTCCGCCCACGGCGCCCGCCGGGCTAGACTTGCGCCGCCTCGGCCTGACCGGCGGCCGCCGATCGGGCGATACGGTCCCTGACGTCATAGAAGCTTCTATTGTCGAACATATTCATGATCAGCGCATTCTCCGCCAAGGCATCGCGGAGGTACCGGCCGGTCTGCGGCGGGCTGCCGGCATAGGTCAGGCGGATGAAGTCGGGAAAAATAAGCGGCCGCACGATCTCGACGGAGGTCACGTGCGAGAGCGGAATCCGCTTCTCCATCACGCCATAAGTCGGCCAGAGCAGATCGAAGATGTGGCCGATCGCGGTGTTCTTCACGATCCTGACCTCGCCGCCCCTGAACTCCACTCGGCCGCCGATGCCGATTGCAACGACAGGCGCATTGCTCGCCGAGATGGCATGAAGCGGCGGATCGAGTCCCGACGCGAGGGGATCTTCCACATGCTCCTTCAGGCTCATCGCACGTACCGCTTCTGCAGCTGCCCCGCCAGACGCTGGACTACATGCGACCATGATAATCCGAAGGTCATGACCAGGGCCAGCGATGTCGGCGCGACGTACTGCGCCAGCAGCACGACGGATGGGCCCGACGCATCCATGTGGTCGGACAAGCCGATCGGGATCAGGAGGAGGCTGAGGAGGATCGACACCAGGCTCGCGGCGAGCAGTCCCGACCAGCGAAAGGCGCCGAAGGCGACGCGGAGGATCGCGTAGTAGAGGATCACCGAGGCGAGCAGCGCGAGCACCTTCAGCGGCGTCGGTCCGTTCCCGGCGGTCAGCCAGTGATAGAGCGAATAGCCGGACGGATTGTACGTTGAAAACACGAGCGCCAGGCTGGCGACGAGCCGGGCGATCAGGCTGGAGATGGTGAATCTGCGCTTGGCCGCCATTGAGCCGGGCCTCGCTCCGTCATCGTGTCTACACGCCCGCTTTCAGACATCGATTTGAATTCGATGCGAAGACGACAAACTATACGATGGCCGCGCCGCTCTGTCATTGCTGCCTCCGCACGGAATCTCGCTACCAAAGGCCTACCTGACTATGCAATGGTACCAACGGCGGTATTGCGCCGCCGATTCGGACAGAGCCCTACGAGCATTGACTGGGTCCCCGCAGGGCCGGATCGACGGAATTTTTCGGGAGGTGAGCCGTGGCTTCCGACAACACGAAGAAGAACAAACCGGCGAAGGCAAGGGCGGCAACCGGCGGCGCCATGGAGATGCCGGCTGGCGGCGCCGCGCGCGCGTCCGCAACCCATGACGCGGGGGCCGGCAGCACGACGCCTGCCGCAGCCGGCGGAGGACGCAAGACCGCGCCGGTCACCCTCGAAGCGGCCCTCGGGCGATTGCGCGTCGCGGCCTACGCCGCCGTCGCCTTGTCGCTCGTCGGTGTCGGGCTCGCCTCGACCGCACCGATCTGGTCGCCGAAGGTCTATGGCAACGCCACGTCGGCGCGTTTCCTCGCCCTCGGTGTCGCGCAGCTGCGTCCCGTCCTGGAATCCGACGGACCGTTCAGCGCGGAACTGGCGACACTCCGCAAGATCGCCACGGGCGACAACGAGGTTACCCGCGCCCTGGAGGCCATCACATCGGAGAGCGGCACTGGCGTGCCCACCTTGCCGCAGCTGCAGGCGCGCTTCAACCGCACCGCGACCGCGGTTCTGCTGAGCGACGTCGTTGACGCCAATCGAGGCTGGTTCGACCGCATGATGCTGAATGTGGCGTCGACCCTGGAGCTGCATGTCGTCCTCCAGAAGATCAAGGACAAGCATCTGCCGTCCGAGGAGCTCGTCTTGCAGGCGCATATGGCGCTGGCCGGTGGCGATCTGGTCCGGGCCGTCGATGCGATGGAGAGACTGTCCGGTCGTCCGGCGGAGGTTGCGGCGCCCTGGATCAAGGCGGCGCGCGCGCGCATTGCCGCCAACCGGGTGCTCCAGTTCCTCGACACGGTCGCCGCCGCCCGCATGTCGGGCGGCTCGGTGTTGCGGTGAGCACGAAGTGAGCGGTGCCGCGCCGACGAGTCGCAACGAGGTCTGAGCACGAGGGCGGTTGCCCCAGGGGCCTTGAGACATGCCGGATGGGTTCAGCTTTCAGGGGTTCTTGGCGCGGTGGCTCATGGCCATTTTCCTGGTCATGGCCACCTACAATCCGAGCGGCTACTCGTACTTCCACTGGGTCGCCGGCGTCGATGGCCAATGGATCGTGAAGATTCTGGTCGGCATCGTGCTTGCGATCCTCTACGCCACCTTCATTCTCGCCACGCTCCGCTCGCTCGGAGCGGCCGGGATCGCCATGTGGGTGCTTCTGTTCGGCGCGATCGTCTGGTTCCTGATCGACATCGGCCTGATCGAGCGGCTGACGGCCGGATCGATCCTGACGATCCTGCTGGTCGTGCTGGCGAACGTGGTCGCGGTCGGCGTCTCGTGGTCGTACATGCGGGCCAGGCTTTCCGGGCAGGCCGACACCAACGACGTGACGCTGCCCTGATGCGCCTGCCGTCCGAGCATGTTAGCGGCGGCGGTTCGATGAGGGCGTGAGTCGCGACCAACGAGCGTCGATCTCCCGCCCGTTCAAGTCTCGCAATGCACAGCCGTCAGCGGGCGACCTTACGCCAGGCGAGCACGGCGCCGATGCTGGCGGTGGCGGTAGCGACCCCGATGCCGCATCACACGGCCATCGCCGAGGCGACGACGGTGGCTCCGACCGGCGTCCCCGCCACCGGCGCCGAGGCGTTGACAGCCGAAAAGGCCCCGATGAAGGCGCCTCCAGCGCAGGCGCCGATGAACAGCTCGCTGAATCTCTCGCCCACCTCCCCGGCGTCCGGCGCTTCGGGCCCTGCGGACTTCTCGCCGGATGAACCTGCCGGGTCGTTGGGGGTCATCGGCGTCTTCATGGTTCCGTGCGCCGAGGGCACAGCTGCCTCGCTCGAACGCGCCATGCTCAGGCCTCCGGAGGCGACCAAGTCGTTCATGGCGGGCATCAACGCCTGGGTGCCTTGCATCAGATGAGGCATGGCACCCGCCTGCGAGCCGTAGAGCGGCGCCATCTCCGTGCCGTTGGCGGCCATCCGTCCCGCAAATGGCCCGGCGATCCGCGACATCGTGCCCAGCATCTGCGCGGATGCCGGGGTCGCCATGACGACGCAAGCGAAAGCCGCGGCGGCGGCAACAAAGAGACACACAGGCCGAGTCGACCAAGATCGCCTGATCGCAATCACATATCACCGCCTTCTCGACTCTGCCGCGCCCGCTTGGACCGAGCGCGCAAGGGTCACACTGTATGCGATCGCCATACAGCTAAGTTTAGCCAATCAACCGCAGTCAACCTTGATCCAGGTCAATTCCCGCATGACGGGTCAGTTGATCGCGGTTCATGGCAACACCAGGCAGATCACGCCTGTCGAGCGGCACCGAAAATCGTGGGCGGTCTCCGTGAGACGGTGGTCAGTCGCTTGAATAGCCGATAGTCTTGCGCCGATTCGATACCTTCAGCGCCCGTCGCTGACTACCGGAAAGGCGGACGTGCCATGCCGATGCGAAAGACTGCGTTGGTTGCTGCCCTAGCCCTTGGCCTGACCGTGTCTCAGACGGCCGAGGCGCAGACCATGTCGATCCTCGCGGGGGCGGTGGTGGGTGGGCTTGCCGGGTCGGTCTACGTCAACGGATTGCAGGCGACGGCTGCGGCGGTCAGCGCCGCGTCCGTCTCCGCGGTGAGCGCGATCGGCTCGGCCGCTCCGGCTGTCGCCGGCGCGATCGCAGGCGCGAGCGCGCCCGTGGTTATCGGGGTCGTCGCCGGCGGCGCGCTCGGGTACCTGTTGCTGCGCTGAGGGCGGGCGGAGTCAAGTGGGACGGCGTCGATGGCGGTCATTCTATGGTTCAACGATCTGCCCCTTTGGCAGACCGGGTTCCTGATCGCCGGCGGCGCGATGCTCATTTCGATCGTCGGCACCGCGGTCTCGCGCAGCTTCTTTGCGGAACAGCAGCTGAACCTCAACAATGTGGTCGGCGGGTTCCAGTATATGTTCCTGTCCCAGGTCTTCGCGGGTTTCATCGGCTTCCTGCTGTTCGGCGTCTATGAACGCTTCGATCGGGTACGGAGCGACATCGTGACCGAGGTGAGCGTGCTGACGACCCTGGATCGTCTGGCCGTCGTGTTTCCGGAGCGGACGCAGGGACAGATCAGGACGAGCCTCCGCGACTATGCCCGCACCGTCATCGACCTCGACTGGCCGCAGATGCAGAGCCGGTCTGGAACCATCAGCACGGTCGCGGCGCTCGATGACCTCGAATACCTCTTCGGCAGCATCGAGACGACGAGCAAGAAGCAAAGGGAGGTCGTGAAGCTGTCGCGCGAGCTGGTCACGTCGGTGCGCAACGACCGGTCCTCCCGGCTGTTCCGCAGCTACGGCACGCTGCTCGCACCGTTGTGGACCGTGGCGATCCTGGCGATGGCGGTGGCGATCGTCCTGCCCTGGGTGTTCGGGACGCCCAACGTCAATGCCGATCTCGGGATGTCGATGCTGACGATCGTCATGATGGCGGCGATCGTCCTGGTGGTGCTCAAGCTGAGCTATCCGTTCGGGGGCGCCTCCGGCCTTCCGCCCGATTTGTTCGCCGAATTTGCCGGGCGGTCGGGCGCGCGCGGAGGCTAGCCCGATCTATTCACCATGCGAAGGGATAGCTGGGCTGGGGCGGTGCGGACGAGCGGCATGGTGGCACCCGATTGGCGCGGTTTGATGTCGATGGCTCGGCTGGGGGTTGCGGATCTGGGTTCGACGGGGCACGAGGCCCCTTA
>SHVZ01000042.1 GCA_009694025.1 Alphaproteobacteria bacterium
CGCGCTCCTCGCTTCGGCGAAGCGGCTGGCCCGAGCGTGACCGACCCGGCACTTGAAAGCCCGGGGCCTATGGGCTAAGTCACGCACCTTCGTCGTCAAGGCCTCGTCCCCTTCGTCTAGAGGCCCAGGACACCGCCCTCTCACGGCGGTAACAGGGGTTCGAATCCCCTAGGGGACGCCAGTACTTAGGTCGATCCAAAGTCCCGTTTCCCACAAAAATCCTACGAATGAGCGGCGCGGTGGATGTCGCGAGATACCGTTCACTTCCGATAGGACGTCATCCGGGGATTCCCGGCTGCATGAGCAACGAGGGGCTCGATGGCGCACGCGCTCGCCGACGACGGCGTTCGACTCTACTGCGAAGAGGCAGGATCGGGCAGCCCGATCGTCTTCGTCCATGAATTCGCCGGCGACCATCGCAGCTGGGAAGCTCAGATGCGCTTCTTCTCCAGGCGCCATCGCTGCGTCGCCTTCGCCGCGCGGGGCTATCCGCCGTCGGACGTGCCGGAGCGTCCGGAACAGTACTCCCAGGCGCGCGCGGTCCGGGACATCCTCGCCGTCATGGACCACTTGCGGATCCGCCAAGCCCATGTGGTGGGGCTGTCGATGGGCGGGTATGCGACCTTGCATTTCGGGCTGGACCATGCCGATCGCGCGCTTTCGCTCGTGGTGGCAGGCGCCGGCTACGGCTCCGAGAAACATTTGCAGCGCGAGTTTCGCGACAACGCAGCCGAGGTAGCGCGGAATTTTCTCGATCTCGGCAGCCCTGCCTTCGCCTCGGTCTACGGGTCGGGCGCATCGCGCGTCCAGCTGCAGAACAAGGACCTGCGCGGCTGGCAGGAGTTCATCCGCATGCTGGGCGAGCACTCCGCCCGCGGATCCGCCGACACCATGCTGGGCGTGCAGGCGCAACGACCGTCGATCTACGATCTGGAGGGCCGGCTGAAGACGCTGGCGGCGCCGACCTTGATCGTCGTCGGCGACGAGGACGATCATTGCCTGCAGCCGGGCCTATTCATGAAGCGCACCATCCCCGCCTCCGGGCTTGTCGTGCTGCCGAAGACGGGACATGCGGTCAATCTGGAAGAGCCCGACGCCTTCAACCAGCACGTCGCCTCCTTCCTGGCCATGGTCGAAGCGGACAAGTGGCCGCCGCGCGATCCTCGCGCCAATCCCGCGGAGATCATGCGCGTGGTAAAGGCCTGAATCAGCGACGGTTGGTTCGAATTATCCGAAGCGATCTCCTCTTTCGCCGCACAGACACAGGCATCATCCTAAGCAGTTGCAGCATTCATCCATTGGGTCGCAAATTGCCATCTGGCGCCTCGGCATGGACGAAGCTGGGCGAGAGTCCGGGCAAACAATCGGCCTGAGTTGCAGATAGGGAGGACGCTCGTATGAACGCGGAAGATCTTTGTTTCACCCCGGCCGCCGAATTGGCGCCGATGATCCGGCAGAAGGAGATTTCGCCGGTCGAGGTCATGCGGGCGGTGCTGACGCGGATCGAGGCCTCGGAGCCGAAGATCAACGCCATGGCGCGGGTGACCGCGGATACCGCCATGGACGCGGCGAAGGCGGCCGAGGCCGCGCTGATAAAAGGCGATCAGATCGGTCCCCTGCACGGAATCCCGGTCACCATCAAGGATCTGCACTTCGTCAAGGGCGTCACCAACGAGCGCGGTTCGTGGACGCAAAAGGGGTTCGTGCCGGACACGGATACGCCCTTCGTGGCGCGGTTGAAGAGCGCGGGCGCCATCGTCGTCGGCAAGACGACGGTGTGCGAGTTCGGCTGGAAGGGCGTCAGTCACAGCCCGTTGACCGGCATCACCTCCAATCCTTGGAAGCTCGGATACAATTCAGGAGCGTCATCGGCCGGCGCCGGAGCGGCAGGGGCGGCGGGCTATGGCCCGTTGCATCAGGGCTCGGACGGGGCCGGGTCGATCCGTATGCCGGCGCACTTCTCCGGCCTTTTCGGGCACAAGCCGACCTATGGGCGGATTCCGAACTGGCCGGTCGGCGGCAACGACAACACCTCGCATGTCGGGCCGATGGTGCGCGACGTGCGCGACGGCGCGTTGATGATGAGCGTCATGTCCGGGCCGCACCCCTGGGACCACACCTGCCTCGAGTCGGGGCCGGCGGACTATGTCGGCCGGCTCGACGAAGGGATCAAAGGCAAGAAGATCGCCTACAGCCCTGATCTCGGCCACGCCCGGGTCGATCCTGAGGTGGCGGAGCTGGTGCAGGCCGCGGTCAAGGCGCTGGCCTCCGATCTCAATGCCACGGTCGAGCAGGTGACGCCGGCCTGGGGCAAGGACGGGCCTGAGATAATCCGCGTGATGTACCCGGTACACGCCACGGGCAATGGCTAATACCTGCCGCAGTTCGAGAGCAAGATGGACCCCGGCTTGGTCGCCATGATCAAGGTCGGCATGGGTCTTTCGACCAGGCAATACCAGGAGTCTCGCGATAAGAAGTCCGCTTATGTCGCGGCCATGGCGCGGTTCATGGACAGTTGGGATTTTCTGGTAACGCCGACAGTCTCGACCCCGGCCTTCCCGGCTGAGCGCATCGTGCCCGCACACTGGCCTCAGCACGACTGGGATTGGATCCAGTGGGCCGAATTCTCCTATCCGTTCAACTTCTCTGGCATGCCGGCGGCGACGGTGCCATGCGGCTTCACCAAGGACGGATTGCCGGTCGGCATGCAAATCGTCGGCAGGCGTTTCGACGACCTTGGCGTGCTGCAAGCCGCCTTCGCCTTCTCCAAGGCCCGCCCCTGGGCGGCGAGACGCCCGAAGTTCTAGCGAAGGGTCCGAGAGACTCAACAGCCTTTGATGCCAAATTCCAGGACGGAGCCATTTCGGGCGTCGGCATGCGGGAGTTTCCCTGAGCGGAACTTTCCGACGCGGCGATGACAATCGTTTCGCAGAACGCTCCGCTGCCGGCCGGGCCGGAGACCAGGCCTCATGAGCGTTGGCTCATGCTCTTTGGTGTCTGGCTCACCTATTTCTGCTTTGGCCTGACTAGTGTCGGGTTGGCGCCGCTGGTCGGGCCGATCATGCGGGATCTCGCGCTCAGCTATTCGACGATGGGAACGATCCTCGGCGTTTGGCAGCTCGTGTACATCGCTGCGGCCGTGCCCTGCGGCACCCTGATCGACCGGCTCGGAACGCGCCGCGCGATTTTCATCGGCGCCCTGGTCATCGCCGCTTCCGGCCTGATGCGCGGTATGGCCGTGGATTTCTGGTCTCTGTGCTTCGCCGTCGGGCTGTTCGGGATCGGCGGTCCGTTGGTCTCCGCCGGCGCGCCGAAAGTTGTCGGCCACTGGTTCAAGGGCGGGGAGCGTGGTCTGGCGATGGGTATCTACATCACCGGGCCAGCGATTGGCGCAATCGTGGGATTGTCTCTGACCAATGCCGTCCTTATGCCCTGGTTCGCGCAGGACTGGCGCCATGTGCTGCAGCTATGGAGCGCCGTGGGGCTGGTCGGCGCGTTCGCCTGGCTGGCCGTCGCCTCGCTGCCGGCGGCGCGTGCCGACGAGCCGCGGCGTTCGACCGGCGACCGGCAGCCGCAACTCGACGTGATTCTTCGGCTTCTGCGCCTACCGGCGATCCGGTTGTTGCTGGGGATGAGCGTCTGCATATTCGCCTTCAATCACGGGCTCAACAATTGGCTGCCGGAGCTGCTGCGTGCGGACGGGATGACCGCCGCAGAGGCCGGCTATTGGGCGACGATTCCGACCGCGGTCGGCATTGCCGGGTCGCTGCTGATTCCACGGCTCGCGACGCCGTCGCATCGCTTCGCGATACTTGCCGGACTCGCGGTATTCGCTGCGATGAGTACCATTCTGCTGCAGGCAGCGCCCGGCCCGCTTCTTGTCGCAGGCTTGGCAGCCCAGGGTATCGCACGCGGTTCGCTCATGACCGTCGCGATGCTCGCCCTCGTCGAGACCCGTGGTGTCGGCGAGAAGAATGCCGGGGTCGCCGGCGGCCTGTTCTTCGCGGCCGCCGAGGTCGGCGGTGCCGGTGGACCGATAGTGCTCGGGATGCTGTTCGACGTGACGGGCGGTTTCGGAGCGGGGCTGTGGCTGCTGACCCTGCTTGCGGTTCTGCTCGTGCTCGGTGCGTGGCGTCTACACACGCTCGGCCACCGGACGGCTTGAGCGGGAAAATTCCAGACCGACCCGAGCCTTCGACGCCGTCGGCGGACACACCTGCGCTTCAGCTCCGCCGCAAGATTCCGCGCACGGCCTGCTATGTCTTGACGGCCAAGTGACACGCCGCCCAGTGCGTCAGGCCCATCGGGCGAAGCTCCGGCGCCACTGATCTACATTGGGCTTCGGCCAGCGGGCAGCGCGGGTGAAAATGACAACCCGTCGGAGGCGACGTCGGCGACGGCAGCTCGCCGGCGATCGGCTTGAAAGCGCGCCGTCCCTCATGGCGGCGGTTGAGGCGCGGCACGCTGCTCAGCAGCGCCTGGGTATAGGGATGCTTGGGCGCGGCGTAGATGTCCGCTGTCGGTCCGATCTCGACGATACGGCCGAGATACATGATGGCGACGCGATCGCTCACGTGCCGGACCACGCCGAGATCATGGCTGATGAAGATCGCCGTCAGGTTGAGCGACTGGCGCAGTTCGAGGAAGAGATTGAGCACCTGCGCCTGGATCGACACGTCGAGCGAGGCGACAGGCTCGTCGCAGATGAGCAGATCTGGTTGCATGGCCAGCGCGCGGGCGATGGCGATGCGCTGGCGCTGCCCGCCTGAGAACTGGTGCGGGAAGCGAGAGGCGTAGGACGGGTCGAGCCCGACGCGCGACAGCTGGTCGGCGACATAGGCGCGGCTTCCGGCGCGGTCGACCAGACCGTGGGCAACCGGCCCCTCGGCGATGGCGTCGCCGATGCGCCGGCGCGGATTGAGTGAGGCGAAGGGATCCTGGAACACCGTCTGGACGCGGGTGGTGAGCTTGTGCGGGTGGCGACCCTCCGACATCACCGGCTTGCCATCGAGGCGCGCCACACCCGACGTCGGGGGAAGGATGCCGGCGGCGATGCGTCCCAAAGTCGACTTTCCGCAACCGGACTCGCCCACCAGTCCCACGGTTTCGCTGTGCGAGACCGACAGGGATACGCCATCGACCGCGCGCACCTCGTGAGGTACGACCGTGCCGCCGAGCTTCGCCGCGATGCGGTCGCCAAGCGACATCGGGCGCCGGAATTTCTTGGAGACGGCGTCGAGCTCGAGGAGGGGCGCGCTCATCTTCCCTCCAGCGGGTGGAAGCAGCGCACGGCGCGCGCCCCTCCGAGGTCGGCGATTTCCGGCATCGTCTCGCAGGCGCTGTCGGCACGGCTGCAGCGGGCACGAAAAGCGCAGCCAGGCGGCAGGTCGACCAGCGCCGGGATGCTGCCGGGGATCTGTGCCAGCTTTTTCCCCGGCTGCGCCTCGCCGGGGACCGAGTCGAGGAGACCGCGCGTATAAGGATGACGAGGCGCGGCGAGCACGTCCTCGGCCGGACCCTGCTCGACGATGCGCCCGGCATACATCACGGCGATGTCATGGGCGAGGCTCGACACCACCGCGAGATCATGGGTTATCCAGACGAGCGCCACGCCGGTATCGGCGCTCAATCGTTGCATCTCCTGCAGGATCTGGCCTTGGATCGAGACGTCGAGCGCGGTGGTTGGCTCATCGGCGACGATGACCGACGGGCTGTGGAGAAGGGCTATTGCGATCGCCACCCGTTGGCGCATGCCGCCCGAAAGCTGGTGCGGATAGGCGGTGAGACACTGCTCGGGGTCGGGCAACCCAACTCGGCCGAGCGCAGCCAGGGCCTGCTGGCGGGCCGCGTCCTTCGGCACCGGCTCGTGGGCGCGTAGCGCCATGAACATTTGCGTGTCGACGCGCAACACCGGATTCAGCGTCATCATCGGGTCCTGGAAGATCATGGCGATCTTCCGGCCGCGGACCCGGCGCGCGGCCTCTCGGTTCAGGCCTACCAGCTCTTGTCCTTCGAGCCTCACCGATCCCTCGACGATGCGCCCGGGCGGATCGATCAAGCCGAGGACCGAGAGGCCGGTCACGCTCTTGCCCGAGCCCGATTCTCCGACCAGTCCGAGCACGCGGCCGGGCGCGATGGTCAAATCCACGCCATCCACCGCCTTCACGACGCCGTCCCGGGTGAAGAAATGAGTCTTGAGCCCCCGCACCTCGAGCGCCGCGGTCATCGCTTGAGACGCGGATTTAATTGGTCGCGGATCTGATCGCTGACCAGGTTGATCGCGAGAATGAGGATGATCAGCGCCACGCCGGGATAGATCGAGATCCAATAGCGACCAGACAGCATGTATTGGAAGCCGTTGGCGATCAGCATGCCGAGGGAGGGATGGGTAACCGGCAGGCCGAGGCCGAGGAAGGACAGCGTCGCTTCGAGCGAGATTGCGTTGGCGATCTGTACGGTGGCGACGACGATCAACGGCGGCATGCAATTCGGCAGGATGTGGCGGAACACGACGATCCGCGAGGAAAGCGGCGTCGACAGCGCGGCCTCGATGTAGTCCTTGGCCCTTTCGGCGACGGCGGCACCATGGGTGGTGCGGGCGAAATAGGCATATTGGGCGGCCACCAGGGCGGCGGTGAGCTGCCATTTGCCTTGGCCGAGAACTGCGGACAGCACCAGGGCCAGCAGGATGGCCGGAAACGACAGCTGCAGATCGATGAAGCGCATGATTAGCGCCTCGATCCGCCCGCCGGAGAACGCGGCGACCGCTCCGAGCGTGCCGCCGACGACGAACGCCACGGCACCGGCGGTGACACCGATCTGAATCGAGATGCGCAGCCCATAGAGAATCGCCGACCACAAGTCGCGACCCTGCGCATCGGTACCGAGCAAGTGGACGTAGCCGCCGGCACCGACGAATCCGGGCGGACGACGGGCGTCGCCCAAGACCAGCTTGCCGATGTCGTAAGGGTCCTGCGGGGCGAAAATCGGCGAAAGCACCGCCGCGCCGACGACCAGGACCACGACCATAAGTGCGGCAAGCGCCAGTCGGTTCTCGGCGAACTCCATCCAGAACCGGGTCGCGGGTGAGACGTCGCGGCGCGTCATGACCGGCCCGATCGGACGCGGGGGTCGAGCGCCGCGTAGGCGATGTCGACGGTGAAGTTGATCATGATGAACAGGAACGCGACCAGCATCAGATAGGCGACCATCACCGGCCGGTCGAGCGATTGGATGGAATCGATGATCAGCTTGCCGAGGCCAGGCCACGAGAAAATGGTCTCGGTCACCACCGCGAACGCCAGCGTCGCCGCCAGTTCGAGACCAAACACGGTGACGAGCGGGATCGAGATGTTCTTGAGCACGTGGCCGAAAATCACCTTGCCGTCGGAAAGACCTTGCGCCCGGGCGAAGCGCACGTAGTCCGACATCATCGCTTCACGCATTCCCGCCCGCGTAAGGCGTATCATCAGGGCCATCCGGAACAAGGACAGCGTGAGCGCAGGAAGGAGGAGATGTGTCCATCCGTTGAGCGTCAAGATGCTCCACTGGACACCGAGGACGGCGACGGTGTCGCCGCGACCGCCGGCGGGCAGCCAGCCGAGCTCGACGGCGAAAGCCATGATCAGAAGCAGCCCGATCCAGAAGGTCGGCACCGAAAATCCTAGCACCGAAAGGCCCATGACGATGCGGGAACCGAGGGCGTGCGGGCGATAGCCGGCGTACATGCCGAGGGGAACGCCGATCGCCGTCGCGCCGATCAAAGCCGCAAGCGTGAGCTCGAGTGTCGCCGGCAGGCGGGACAGAATGAGGTCCAGCACCGGCATGTTGAAAACGAACGAGCGGCCAAAATTGCCGAGCACCAGGCTGGATACGAAGTTCAAGTATTGCCGCCACAGCGGCTGGTCGAAGCCATACCGAGCGATGGTGTCGAGGCGGATGTCCTGGGGAGCGTCGGGCGCGATGAGCACGTCGATCGGATTGCCGATGGCGAAGACGCCGACGAACACCAGGGCCGAGATGACGACCATCACCGCCGCCGCCTGCAACAGGCGCTGGATGAGAAATCCGAGCATGCCGTCGTCGGTCCCCGAACGGGCCTGAGTGCCGATTAGTGCCGGTTGCCGCCGATGATCTCGTGCATCTTCCCGACCGGCATACAGTTCATCTCAGCGATGCGCATACCCGTATTCCCCCCGGCGACGATGGGTCACTTGACCAAGACGCGAAAGTGGCGTCAAGTTCCATTTGGAACCAATTCGCGGAGCCCAGTCGGCATGCCCGATACGGGGACGACGATCGCAGGGAGCTCGGTGGAGATCGACGCCCTTACCGGCGTTGCGATTCATCCGCTGATCGCCGTGAAGCTTTGGGAGAATCCATGTTGGTTCTCGTTCCGCATCAATTACCTCGCGCTTCGTTTCAATGTGCCGGTATATGGTCGCATCGCGGAGCATCACAACCTGTCGCGACCGGAATATGTCGTGCTTTATTCGCTGTTTCTTCGCGACGCCATCGCCGCCAAGGATGTCTGCGCAACGGCTGGGTTTCCGAAAAACACGATCAGCCGCGCCATCCAGAAGCTGTTACGCCGGCGATTGATACGCCGCGCGACCGATCTGTCTGACCGCCGGAGCTTCCTCTTGCGCCTGACCGCCGAAGGCCGCCGCATCCTGGAAGAGAGCACGCCGCCCATGGTCGCTCACGAGAAGCAGATGCTGGCCGGGCTTTCGCTGGGTGAGCAGCAGACCTTGTCGAGGCTGCTCGCCAAGCTCGTCGTCGTTTCGCCCGACTGTCCAACCTCACCGAACAGGGAGTAGCGAAGATGATTTTGCAGAGACTGGGACTGGGTACCGCGATCGTTGTCGGAGCGTTGTCGGTCGCCACGCCGCCGTCGCTGGCGCAGACGTTGACCATCGGCGTGCGTGCCGGCCCGGAATCCATCGATCCGCACTTCACCGCAACCGGGACGCATGCCGAGGCGCTGAAGCACGTCTTTGACACGCTGACCTGGTCGGGCGACGGCCTTGAAATCGAGTCGCGCCTTGCCGAAAGCTGGAAGGCGGTCGACGACACGACGTGGGAATTCAATCTGCGCCGCGGTGTCAAGTTCCACGACGGTTCCGACTTCACCGCCGAGGACGTCAAGTTCTCGATCGAGCGTATTCCGAAGGTGACCGGCGCCAATCCGCTCACCATCTACATCCGCCGCGTGCAGACCGTGCAAATCGTCGATCCACACACGATCCGGATCAAGACGGACGGTCCGGCCCCCAACCTGCCGAACGACTTCATCCGGCTGTTCATCGTTTCGCACAAGGCGGCGGCAGGGCTGGACAAGGACACGTCCAACCCCGCGTTCAACTCGGGCAAGGCCGCGATCGGCACCGGACCCTATAAGTTCGTGTCGTGGACGCCCAAGGACCAGCTCGTGGTCGACCGCTTCGACGGATTCTGGGGGCCGAAGGAGCCGTGGACGCGCCACGTCCGCAAAGAGCTGCCGAACGATGCGGCGAGGGTGGCGCAGCTCAAGGCGGGACAGGTCGAGCTCATCGTCCGCGTGCCGGCGACCGACGTCGCGACCTTGAAGCGCGATCCGAAGCTGAACGTCGTCATCGTCGACAGCGTCTATGTCTTCAACATCGAGCTCGACATGCGGGACAAGGCCCCGCAGGTCATGGCCAAGGACGGCTCGCCGCTGGCGAAGAATCCAATACAGGATCCCCGCGTGCGCGAGGCGATCGATCTCGCCATCGACCGCAGGGCGCTGGCCGACATCGCCATGGAGGGGCTGGGCAAACCGCAGAACCAGCTCGTGACGCCGAGCATCTTCGGATACTCGAAGAAGATTCCCGAGCGGAAATACGACCCCGCCGCGGCGAAGAAGCTGCTTGCGGACGCGGGCTATCCAAACGGCTTCAAGGTCACCTTCAGCTTCACCAACGACCGCTTGCCCGGTGATCGCCAGGTCGGCACGTCGGTCGCGCAGATGCTGGCGGCGGTCGGGATTGATGCGCAGGCCAATGCGCAGCCCGGCGCGGTGTTCTTCCCGGCACGCTCGCGTGGCGAGTTCTCCATGTCCATGTCGGGCTGGGGTACGCTCACCGGAGAGGCGCATTACACGCTGTCGTCGATCGCACACTCGAACGATCCGGAGAAGAGGTTCGGCGCGTTCAATGTGCATGCGTACAAGAACTCCGTCATGGACAAGCTGATCCAGGACGCCGCGGTCGAGATGAACCAGGACAAGCGCCGCATGTTCCTCGAACAAGCCAACGAACTGGTGGCGACCGATCGGCCGCGGCTGCCGTTGGTTGCGGTCGGTTCGGCTTGGGCGATGCAGAAGGACAAGGTCACGATCAAGCCGCGTGTCGATGAGGATACGCTCGCAATGAACATCAAGCCGGTAAAGTAGCCCGGCGCGAGCGACTGGGGTGGGGGTGCCGAAGGCGGCCCCCCACCTGCCGCTCTGCGGGAAAGCCTACGAAGTCGGGCACGGCGCTGCTCAGTAGCGATAGTCGTCGATCGTCAGCAGCGGAAAAGCGCTCAGCACGTGCGGGGCGTTGGCGGGCACAGCGGCATGCAGGTAGGATCGGTCCAGCTCGGCAAAGGCGGTGACGCCAAGCAGCCCGAGGCAGCGCCTGATTTCATCCCCCAGCAACTCGAGCATGCGCAGGATCCCGGCCTCGCCGGCGGCAGCGAGAGCGAAGCACTGCATCCGCCCGAGGCCGACAAGGTCGGCTCCGGCGGCAAGCGCCTTCACCACGTCGCTGCCGCGGCAGAATCCGCCGTCGATCACGATCTTCGCCCGGACGCCCACGGCGTCGACGATCTCGGGGAGGATCTCCATGGTGCCGCGGCCATGGTCGAGCTGCCGGCCGCCGTGGTTCGACACGTAGATCCAGTCGACGCCATGATCGAGCGCGATCCTGGCATCCTCGGCGGTGGCGATCCCCTTCAGGATCAGAGGCAGCGTGCTCTTCGCGCGCACGCGCTCAACCGTGCGCCAGTCGAGCCGTGCCAGAAAATCGCGCCCGGCGACGCGGCCGCGGCCTGAGGTGAAATGCCGCTTCGCCAGGTCGCGTTCGCGCCGGCTGTAGTAGGCGGTATCGACCGTCAGGCAGAAGGCGGCATAGCCACTGGCTGCGGCACGCGCCAGATGGTCATCGACGAACGCCTCGTCGCCAAGGGCATAGAGCTGGAACAGGCGGAGGCCATCCGGCGCGGCCGCGGCGACCGCCTCCAGCCCGGGTTTGCAGACCGAGCTCATCATGTGGCCGACGCCGAAGGCCTGGGCGGCGCGAGCGACCGAAGCGCCGGCGCCGGTATGGAACATCTCCAGCGCTCCGATAGGCGCCAGGCATACCGGCAGCCGCATGCGGCGTCCGAAGTGCTCGACGCCGGCCTCGACGCGGCCGACGTCGCGAAGGACTCTTGGGCGGAAGGCGATCGAGTCGAGCGCCAGCCGGTTCCGCCGCAAGGTCGTTTCGGTCTCGCTGCCGCCGACAATGTAGTCCCAGTCGTTCTGCCCGAGATTCTGGCGGGCCCTCTGGACGATCTCGTGCAGGGTCTCGAATTCCACGGCAGCCGTCATCGGCGACCCCGAATAAGGCCCGGCCATGGAACATCCAAGGTCATGCGCCGAGGCTGACCGCTGACGACCTCAAATATGTGCCCACCCGGACTCTCCATGGAAGATCGACGTCGCATCCTCGTTCATCACCTCGACCCGACGTCCCCGGATCATTCCTCGCCTGGAACGCCAGCGTAAATCTGCGCATGGCCCGCTCGACCTGCCAAGGTTGGATGGCGCGCCATCGATCGCTTACGATAGGGCACACCCGCCGCATCGCTGCGATTGCCGTCTCTATGCCAGCGCTACATGCAGGCCAACTAAGGAGTCGCGGTTGCCCGGCGGGGATCGGGTGTCAGCTTCGGCGATACGCGACCGTGGCCTCGTCGTTCGTCTCGAACGACGAGGCGCCAGATTGGGCCGGTCACGTCGGGCCCTAATCCGGCCAGCCAGACACACCGTAGTGATGGACCGGACGGCGCGGCTAGACAGTTGTAGAAATTATATATATGATACAACATGTTATGAGGAATTGGCGCAGGCGTTCGCGTGTCGCGCTCGCGACAGCAACGGCGCGCGGACCGCCTAAGGGATGCCATCTCGTCTGACGCGCCTGTGCGGAGATCGGGAACCTGCATTGACAAGCAGGTTCGCGATGTTTCAAACGGACACCTGATCCCGCGAGAGGGGGCCATGGGCTGGCTGGAGGTTGATCTCGCCGCCAAAGTCGGGATGCCGATCGCCCTGATGCCGATCGAGCACGGGCTCTGGGCAGCTTCAAGGTGAAGCCGAGGACGCCTCCTCCGTCGGTGGCGCGGCCGAGCGACCGGCTGGCCGATCGGGAAACCGACCTCGAAGCCGCGGTGCGACGGCGCGATCAGGCGGAACGGAATCGGCGGGAGGTGGGCGGGATGGAGCCCCCCGACTGGCCGGAGGCGCTCCGGGTGCAGATGGAGACGGTGCTCCACGACCAGGCGGAGCTCCTGGACGAGACGCAGAAGATGATGGCGGCATGGACGAAGCGGCGCCATGAAGGGATGGAGGCGGGGGTTCGAGCGCTGCAGAAGCTCTCATCCTCCAAGGACGCAAGCGAGATGGCGGCCGCCTACAGCGAATGGCTGACCAGCAGCATGAACCGGATCATCGCGGACATGATGGCGGCGCATGACGGCGCGCTGCGCCTGGCCAATCTCGGCCATTCGGCCCTGACGACGTCGTCGCCGAAGGGCACTCCCGCATCCGCCCCGGGGGTTGCCGCCACGAGACCCAAGCCGAAATGACGACGATCAGGATCCTGCTCGTCGACGACGACAGCTTCTTTACGAAACTGACCGCAGCCATGCTGTCACCCGCCGAGGTTCACATCGCGTCGAATGGCGCCGAGTGCCAGGCCATGATGAGGGAGCACACGTTCGACTTGCTGATCACCGATCTGCTCATGCCGGAGAAAGACGGCATCGAGACGATCATCGAGCTTCGACGTGAGAATACGACCCTGCCGATCCTCGCCATCTCGGGCGGTGGACGGCTCGGCGCCCGCAGCGACCTCCTGAGAATGGCGCAGGACCTCGGCGCCACCGCGACGCTGCGGAAGCCGTTCTCGCGCGAGCAGCTGCTGGCGGCGGTAGAGCAATGTCTGGCGACGCGGACGGCGCCGCCGACGGGTTGAAGCGGCGAGGGCGGGCGCCTACCCTCGCAGGAGACTGCGGCTTCGGCGGAGCGTGCGCGAGATGAGCTTCGAGATGGAGGGACCCCTTCCGGGCGCGACTTTCGGCGGCCGTGTCCGGCTCGCCCACGGCGGTGGCGCCGAAGCGGTCGTCGCGGCGGCCGAGGCCGATCCCGCGGCGCTGCCGCAGGCGCTCGCGGCGGCCCAGGGCCTCCTGCTGCTGACCGGCATGCAGGCGATCGCCGAGGCGCCGGAGCTCCTGTTGCGCTTGAGCCGTCGCTTCGGCCCCGAGGTCGAGGACTACCGCCGGACGCTGACGCCCGTGAACCAGATCCATGCGTCGGTGCCGGAAATCCTGGTCGTCTCGAATACCCCACCGGTCGACCGCCAGCCACCGAAGCTCCCGGATCCGCCGCTGACCGAGGACGGCCGGTTGCCGACCCGGTTCCCCCATCGCCGCGGCTGGCACACCGACCAGAGCTACCGGCGGCCGCCGCCCGACATCTCGCTCTTCCTCGGCGTTATTCCCGTGCCGAAGGGGCAGGGGCAGACGCTCTTCGCCGACGGCGCTGCTGCTTACGATGCGCTGGCGCCGACCGCGAAAGCCCGCATCGAGGGGCTGGAGGGTCTCCACGCGAAGGCGCGCACCGGCCGGTCGCACGACCAGGTGCTGGCCGGCGACCCGGTGCAGCCGCTCGCCCCGCACGAGCGCTCGCAGCGCCAGCCGGTCGTCCGCGTCCACCCCGTCACCGGGCGGCGCGCGCTCTATCTCTGCGAGTTCGGCCAGATGGACTGGCTCGAAGGTCCCTTGGTCGGCATGGAGCCGGGCCCGCACGGCGACGGCGCCCGTCTGCTCTTCGAGCTGATGTCGCACCTGACGCGACCGGAATTCGTCTACGTCCACGAATGGGACGGGGGCGACCTGCTGATCTGGGACAACCGCTGCCTGATGCACGCGGCGACGTGGTACGACGCGGCCAAGGAGAAGCGGCTGATGTGGCGCACCACCGTCAGCGGCAATCCCGGCGCCATCTACGCAAGGGAGAGGAAGAGCTGGATCCCGGAACGAGCCGGCGAGCTGGCCGCGGCGGAGGACGGGTCCTAGCGCTAGAGGTCGCGGATCTTGGCGCCGTTGAGCTCGGCCAGAATCCCGGGCAGCACCGGCAGGAAGCGGTCGCCATGGCCGCGGACGTTGCAGAGATGCAGCGTCTGGTTCACTGCCTGGGCGATGAATGCCGCCGCCGGCGCCTGCTCGGCCAGCTTCGTGTAGAACCGCATGTCCTTGCCGGCGATGCGCAACGGGCCCTTCAGGTTGCTGTCGTCGCCCTCCAGCACCCAGGGCATGACCATCTGGAACATCTTGCTGTTGGCGCCGCCGGCGGAGACCACGTCGTAGAACTTGCGCATGTCGACACCGAGCTTGGCCGCCGTCGCCACCGCTTCCGAAATGATCGCGCAGGTTCCGATCGAGATGAAATTGTTGAGTAGCTTGAGCGTGTGACCGGAGCCGAGCGGGCCGACCTCGACGATGGTGTCGGCATAGAGCTCCATCACTGGGCGCAGCGCCGCCACCGTCGCCGGATCGCCGCCGACATATGTCGAGAGCGTGCCGGCCTCGGCCTCCTTGGGTGAGCGGCCGAGCGGTGCATCCAGCATGGCCGTGCCCTTGGTCTTGAGATCGGCGGCGATCTTCCTGGTCGAGTTGGGGTCGGCGGTGGTGCTGTCGACCACCACCAGGCCGGCATGGGCCCCTTCGAGCACGCCGTCCTTGCCGTAGACGGTCGCCTCGACCTCGACCGAGGAGGGCAGGCAAAAGAACAGGATGTCGCTCTCCCGCGCCATCGCAGCCGCGCTCTTGCTCTCGCTCGCGCCGCGCCTGACCAGATCGTCGACCGGTTGACGGTTGCGGTGACCCATGACGGTCAGCGGATGGGCGCCCTTCTCCAGGATGTTCTTGGCCGCGCCGTGCCCCATCAGGCCGACGCCGATATAGCCGATCCGGGTTTTGCTCATCTTGGGTCTCCTTGAACGACGTCAGATGCCGGCGCCGATCGCGTTGCCGACGCGAAAGCGGGTTTCCAGCTTCTGTGCCCACAGCGACAAGGGCCAGCATAGGCAGAAGTAGAGCGCCGCCACGATCGGATAGACGATGGTCGGCTGGAAGGTGGCGTTCGACATCAGCTGACCGGCGCGGGTCAGCTCGACGAAGCCGATGATCGAGGCGACGGCGGTCGCCTTCACCAGCTGCACCAGGAAGCCCACGGTCGGTGGGATGGCGATGCGCGCCGCCTGGGGCAGGATCACCAGCCACAGCGTCTGCAGGTATGTGAGCGACATCGAGTGCGCCGCCTCCCACTGCTCGCGGGACACCGCCTGGAGGCAGCCGCGCCAGATGTCGCCGAGGAAGGCGCCGGCATACGCAGAATAGGCGATCACCACCGCGGTCCAGGCATCGAGGCGGAGCCCGAACAGGCCGAGGCCGTAGTAGACGAGAAAGAGCTGCATCAGGAGGGGCGTGCCCTGGAACAGCTGCACGTAGCCGGCGGCGAGCAGGCGGACCGGGGCGAAGGGCGAGATGCGGAGGATGGCGACGATCGCGCCGAACGCGCCGCCGAGACTGAACGCGATCAGCGCCAGCACGACGGTCCAGCGCGCCGCCGCCAGGACGAACAGGAACTCGTTGGTGCCGAAGCTGCGCATCGCCTACCGTCCGCGCCCGCGCACGAAGACCAGCCAATAGAGCCCGGCGAAGAAGCCGCGGAAGGCGACCGCAATGGCGAGGTACATCAATGTCGCGATGATGTAGACCTCGAAGGCGCGGAAGGTGGTGGACTGAAGCGTGTTGGAAATCGCCGTCAGCTCGTTGGCGGAGATCGCCGAAACCACCGACGATCCCAGCATGAGCAGGACGAACTGGCTCGCCAGCGCCGGGTAGACCGCCTTCACCGCCGGGAACAGGACGACGAGGAGATAGATCTGCAGGCGGGTGAGGCGGAGCGCGCGGCCCGCCTCGATCTGGCCGACCGGGATCGACTGCACGCCCGCCCGCACGATCTCCGTCGCGTAGGCACCGAAGTTGATCACCAGGGCCGCGAGCGCCGCCCCGTTCGCATCGAGCCTGAGGCCGAGGCCGGGGAGCGCGAAGAAGATGACGTAGAGCTGCACCAGAAGCGGCGTGTTCCGGATCGCCTCGACATAGGCCATCACCAGCCAGCGCACCGGCTTCGGCCCAGTGGTGCGGAGATAGGCGCAGACGATCGCGACGGCGAGACCGAGCGCGAGCGCCAGGAAGGCGAGCTGCACGGTCAGCCACGCGCCGACCAGCATCCGGTCGAACTGGTCGAAGACGATGCCGAACTGGAAGACGTAGGTCACGCAGAGCCCGGGAGGAGGGGAGTGCGCCGCATCGGGTCGTCACCCGGCCCCGCCGAAAGCGAAGCCGGGTAGCCGCGAGCTGGATCACATTGAGGGAAGGTCGACCAGCTTCACGCCGGTATGCGTCTCGTAGATCTTCGCCAGCACGCCGTTGTGCTTGTTGACGAACACCCAGGTGTTGACCCATTGCAGCAGGTCCATGTTCCCGGGCTTCACGGCGATGCCGTAGAAGGCGGTGCGCACCGTGAACTTGGAGGTGATGCCCATCGCCGGCGCGCGCTTCGCCAGATCGGTGATCAGGAAAGCGGCGGCGCCGATGGCGTCGACCTGGCCGGTCAAGAGCGCCTGCTGGGTCGCCGCATGCTCGTCGAAGTAGACGATGTTGGTGCCGGGCGGCGCGATCTTCGGCACCTCCTGCTCTTCGAGCGTGGCGCGGGTCATGCCGATCTTCTTGCCGGCAAGATCGGCGGGGCCGCTGATGTTCACGTTCTTGCCGGCACCGATGACGATGCTGAGGGCACCATGCGGGTTGGAGAACCACACGGTCTTCGCGCGGTCGGTGGTGATCGACAAGGACGAGATCGCGAGATCGGCGCGGTCGGAGAGCAGCGCCGGAATACGCTGCGGCCCGGTCACCTGCACCAGCTCCAGCTCGACGCCCAGGTCCTTGGCGATCTGGCGCGCGGTCTCGATCTCCGAGCCGGTCGGCTTGTTGTCCTTGTCGAGAATGCCGAACGGCGCCGAGTCGACCTGCGCCGTGATGCGGATCTTCTTCTCCTTCAGGATCCGGTCCAGCGTCTGGGCGTCGGCTTGGCCGGTCGCCAGCGCCAGACCGAAGATCGCCGCGGCCGCGGCGGCCAGATATCGCGTTGCTCGTGACATGGTGGTTTCCTCCCGATCTGTTCTCGTTTTCGAACGTTGGCGCCCACGACGAGGCCACATCCATTGGGACCGTAGCACGGCAGATCGAGGGTCCAAATCGAGACGAGGCGAAACGGTACGTCGGGCCGACTATCTCGGATAGACCCCTTCCTCGCGCGCGCGGACGCGGATGAGCGCGGCCAGCATGGCGAGCGTCGGCATCGGCACGCCGGCCGACTGCGCCAGCTCTAGCGGCACCGAGTAGAGCGCGTCGATCTCCATCGGCCGGCCGGCCATCAGGTCCTGGAGCACGCTCGGGCGGTGGCCGAGCTTAGTGTTGGTGGCGACCACGCGATCGACGTCGAAATCGACGGCGCAGCCCACGGCCTGGATCAGCGCCTGGGCCTCGGCCATGAGGCGCCGCGAGGTCTCGACCAGCACCGGCTCCTCATAGGTGGCCTTGACCGGCGAGCGGGTCAGCACGCACATCGGTCCGGCGCTGAGGTTGAAGGCGAGCTTCTCCCAGATCACGTCGCGGATCTTCGGCGTGACCGTCACCGGCAGCTCCGCCGCCCGGAACGCCTCGGCCAGTGCTTCCAAGCCCGGCGTCGTCCTGCCGTCGGGGCGGCCGAGGAAGGTGCCGCGCGAATTGCCGGAGATCATCTTGATGACGCCGGGCGACGGCACCGAGCTCGCCGGCCAGATGACGCCGCCGACCACCCGCTCAGGCCCGACCGCCGTCCTCAGGCGGTCGCCGGGGTCGAGCAACGGCAGGCGCCGCCCGTCGTCGGGACCGCCGTGTCCCAGGAAGTACCACCAGGGAATGCCATTGGCGAGGAAGGCGACGGGCGTCTCGGGCCCGAGCAGCGGCCCGATCGCGTCCGCGACCGAGGGCAGCGACGGCGCCTTGACGGTGACGATCACCGCATCCTGGGGCCCGAGGTCGGTCGGCTTGTCGCTGGCCTTGGGGCGGGCATGGACGGAGCCGCCGTCGGCGAGCTCGACCGTGAGGCCGCGCTCGCGGATCGCCTGAAGATGGGTGCCACGCGCGACGACCGAAACATCAGCCCCGGACTTGGCGAGAAATCCAGCCAGATAGCCGCCGATAGCGCCGGCGCCGAAGATGCAAATTTTCACAAGCCCGGTTCCCCGCGGTAGGTTCGGGGCCGGACGTTACCGAGGTCGGCCACCGAGCACCAGGGCCGTCACGCCCCCCGCCTCCCAGCGGGTCATAGTCTCGCGACGCCCCTCAGCACTCGACGCAGACGTCGTCGTGGAAGCGCGGCGGAGTGATCTTTCCGCTGCACGCCGAAAGGACCAGCGGGGCGAGGAGGGCGATCAGGAGGAAAAGGCGCATACGAGATCTTCCGAGTGGATGTGTGGCTGAATCATGACGCGATCTTGCGCGGGCGTCCATCGGCATTGCTGGGCGCGCCGCGTCCGACGGGCAGCGTCGGACAATTCCCGCGGCTCAGCTCTCGAGCAGGTCCTCGGCGTAGGCGAAGACGGCCGGCATGCCGCCGGTATGGAGGAAGACGACGGTCTCGCCCTTCCTGCGCTTGCCTTTCCGGATGTGACCGATGAGGCCGGCCATCGCCTTTCCGGTGTAGACGGGATCGAGGATCAGGCCCTCGGTCGAGGCCGCGAGCCCGACCGCCTCCCGGCATTCTGGGGTCACCAAGCCGTATTTCGGGCCGACATAGCCGTCGTCGTTCTCGACGTCGGCCGGCGAGATCGCGAGATCCAGGCCGAGATGCTGGGCCGCGGCATTGGCGATCCGGGCGATGTCGGTCGCGCGATCCTCGTCCCAACGCACCGGGCTGATGCCGACGATGCGGGTCGAGCGGCCGAGCGCCTTGGCGCCGAGCAGGAGACCGGCCGGCGTCATGTTGGCGCCGGCGACGTAGATGCAGTCGGCAGCGAGGCCGCGCTGGGAGAGCTGGGCGTCGATCTCGACCATCGCCTCGACATATCCCACGGTCGAGATCGAGAGCGTCGACATGGCGAAGGGCGAGACCAGATAGGGCTTGCGGCCGGCGGCCTTGAGCTCTGCGGTCTTGGCTTCAAGGAGCGGCGGCAGGCGCTGGATGTCGTCGATGTCGACGATCGTCACGTTGGCGCCCATCAGCTTGTCGAGCAGCAAGTTGCCCTGGAGCTTCGGTCCCTTGATCCCGTGGACGAGGACGAGCTCGACCTTGAGGCCGAGGCGGCAGGCAGCGGCGGTGATCTGCCGGCACCAATTGGATTGGGTGTAGGCGCCGGCGACGATGGTGTCGCAGCCGGACGCGACGATGCCCGGGAACAGGAACTCGAGCTGGCGCGCCTTGTTGCCGCCGAAGGCGAGGCCGGTCATGTCGTCGCGCTTGACCAGGATGTCCGGCCCGCCGAGCGCCTGGGAGAGACGCGGGCACGCCTCCAGCGGCGTCGGCAGGCAGGCAAGCCGCGTGCGCGGCAGGCGGTCGATACGGGCCTGAAGCTCCTCGCGGCTGAGTGGACGGTTGCGCGACTGGGTCTGCACGGTCATGGCGGCCTCCCTTGCCGATCGCCTTGGGCGGTTGAGGTTAACACGCGCTGCGGCGGCGGCTTTCCCGAGGGCGCCGCCGGCGGAACGGGCCCGGCAATTCGTGCCGGAGGACGCACGTCGCCGGCGTCTCCCGCGCACGTCAACGCTGCCGGTGCAATCGCTTAGCGGCCGGCCCCGTTCTTGCTCGGTCTCCGACGGATCCAGGGGTGGATCGGCCGCGACTCTAGAACGGAGATAGATCATGACCGTCCACACCCGCCGGCTCTTGGTTAATTTTCCCAGCGTGTTCCTCGTCCTCGCGTTCCTGACCGCCAGCTTGCCGCTCGCGCGGCCGGTGGCCGGTGAGAGCACCGTCACCATGGTCGGAACGGTCACCGATCCGGCCACCGTCAGCGCCGTTGCGACGGGGACCCAGACGCTGGCGGCGACTCGCTACGACCTCCGGCTCGGTTCGATCTCGAGTGACCAGACCTGGGCCGGCGCCAGCGTCGCGATCTATCTCAGCCGAGGTCGCTTCGCGACCGCGCCCAGCGTCGCCGTCACCGATTCCAGCGGCGCCGCGGTCAGCACGGCCGCGACCGCGATCGGCCTCACGGCCAGCAACGGCTCGATCGGAGGGAGCGCCTCCTACCAGTTCTCGGGCGACCTTCCGAACGGCGCCGTGCTGCACATGAGCGGCATCGCGGTGACCGGCTTCGCCGCCGCCGATGCGGGAACCGAGGTTCAGATCGTCGCCTTGGCGAGCGGCAGCGGCGGCGCCTTTCGCCAGTACGCGACCTGGCAGACCCTGGCGACGATCGACTCCGGCGGTACGACCTCGGTCACGCCCGAGAGCGGCTGGTGGTGGTCTTCGTCCGAGTCCGGCCGCGGCTATGCGATCGAGGTCGCCGACGGACGGCTGATGCTCGCCGCCTACATGTATCGGAGCGACGGTACCAGCGTCTGGTACGTCGCCAACGGTCCGCTGACCGGATCGGAGTTCACGGGAACGCTCACCGAGTACCAGGGCGGTGGCACGCTCGCGACTTGGCGGGCCGCGACCGAGCTCGGAAGCGTCGCCACGGTCCAGATCGACTTTTCGAGCACGACGACCGCAACGATCCGCTGGACCGGCGCCGCATTCGGCGCCAGCGGAGCCACCACCGCGATCACGCGGTACGCCTTCACCGGCGGCACCACCGTGACCGCACCGGCCTCGCCCTCGGCGCCCGCAACCGGCTGGTACTGGAACGCCGAGGAGACCGGCGCCGGCTGGTTCCTGGAGATGCAGGGAAGCCGGATCTTCCTCGCTCTCTATATGTACGAAGCGGACGGCACCGCCTGCTGGTACGTGGCACAGGGGACTGTCGTCACCACCGGCGGCGTCTTCGGCTCCAGCGCCGGCGTCCTGCTGGAGGCCGACCTCTTCGAGTATGCGGACGGTCAGACTCTCTCGAGCGGCCCGCGAACCGGCCTGCGGGCAGAGCCCAAGGGGGAGGTGACCGTCTGGTTCGCCTCGGCCACGGCGGCGACGGTGACGCTGCCCGGCGGCCGGCAGATCGCGCTCACGCGCTTCAGCGCTTTCTAGGCCGCGGTCACTTGAGCTGGTCGGCGACCTTGTCGAGGCCGGCCTGGACGCAAGGCTCGTCGACACCCGGCGAGCCCGAGGCGCCGACGCCGCCGATGACGTCGTCGCCGACCCGGATCGGCAGGCCACCCGGAATCGCGATCACGTGCGGCAAGGTCACCTGCTGGCGCACCGTCGGCTCGTTGTCGGCGAAGCGCTTGGCATAGGCCGAGGTCGCCGTCCGGAAGGTGCGCGCCGTATAGGCTTTCCGCCGCGCGTTCTCCATGGTGTGCGGGCCGGCATTGTCGGCGCGGAGCGCGACCAACGTCTCGCCGGCGCGGTCGACCACGACCACCGAGACGTTGTAGCCGCGCCCTCGGCAGTTCTCGAGCGCGACCTCGGCGACGGCCTTGGCGATGGCGTAGGAGAGATCCTTGCGCTCCAGCAGCTGGGCCTCGGCCGCGACGATCGAGGCGATCGCCAGGCCGGCGAGGGCGCAGCGAACCAGGGCTGAGATCATGATGGCCTCCCGTCGCGGGTTCATGTTGTCGAGGTGTCTGGGCGGCCTCGCCGCTACTTCTTCTCCAGCCCCCACATCACCACTTCGCGCGAGTTGACCACGCCCGTGATGTTGTTCCGCCAGGCCTTCGGCGTCAGGTACTGGCCGATCGAGATGAACGGCATGACCTCGTAGAAGCGCGTCTGCAGGCGCTCGGCCACCTGCTTCTGCGCTTCCGGCGTCGCCGCGGTGAGGAAGCTCAGGCGGATCTTCTCCAGCTCTTCATCGCAGGTCCAGCCGTTCCAGTTCTTGCCGTCGCAGGGTGTGGCGAGGGCGAAGTTGGTGAGCGGCGTGTGGAACATGGTTCCCGGCGCGGCGGTGAAGTACATGTGCCAGCCCGGCGATCCGTCGCCCGGCTTGTCCTTCTTCTGCTGGCGGGTCGAGACCGTGCCCCAGTCGATCAGCTGCAGATCGACGTTCATGCCGGCATCGCGCAGGTTCTGCGCGGTTATCACCGCATTGGCGTTGAGCGCGGCGATGTCGGTCGGGCCCATCAGCACCACCGGCTCGCCGTTGTACCCGGCCTCCTTGAGGAGCTGCTTGGCCTTGTCGACGTTGCGCTGCCGGAACTGCTCGGAGCCGGCCATGGTCTCGTAAGGCCCGCCGCAAAACAGGATGGCGGGGCAGGGCTTGCGGTAGTCCTCGCCGACCATCGCCGTCAGATAGGTCGGCTGGTCGACCAGGAGGGCGACGGCCTGGCGCGCCTTCGGGTTGTTGAAGGGCGGATGCAGCGCGTTCGGCCGGATGATGCCCTGCCAGCCCATCTCGTCCATCACCTTGACGGTGATGTTCCTATCCTTCTTCAGGAGCGGCAGCAGATCGGGCTGCGGCTGCTCGACGATGTCGACCTCGCCGCGGATCAGCGCCTGAACCGCCGTCGCCGAGTCCGGAAGATAGGTCCACTCGACGCGGTCGACCTTCACCACCTTGCCGCCGGTCAGCGCATCGGACGGCTCCGAGCGCGAATTGTAGGCGGGGTTCTTCTTGTAGACGACCTTGGCGCCAGGAACCCATTCGTCCTTGGCGAAGATGAACGGCCCCGAGCCGATGACCTGATCGAAGGTCTGCTGCTGGAAGGCGTCGGCCGTGGCGTCTTTCTCGCGCAGCACGAAAGTCGAGAGCACCGGGTTCGACAGGGTCTGCAGGACCGGCGCGAAGACCTCCTTCAGCGTCAGCACGAAGGTGAGGTCGTCCTTGGCGACGAGCGAGGCCGCGCGCTCCATCATCGCCGTGCCCTCGACCCGCCGCTTAGACCAGCGGTTCAGCGAGGCGACGGCGTCCTTCGCCGTCACCGGCGATCCATCATGGAAGGTCATGCCTTTGCGCAGCGTGAACGTCCACGTCATGCCGTCCGGGCTCTTCGACCAGCTCTCGACCATCTGCGGCTTCGAGACCATGCGCGAGTCGTAGGCGAACAGGGTGTCGTAGATCATGTGGCCGTGGTGGCTGGTGATCAGCGCGTTGGTCCATGTCGTGTCGATGATCTTCAGATCCGCATGCGGCACGAACTTGATCGTCTGGGCCGCGGCGCCACCGCCCGCCGCCGCCAAGGCAACCGCTCCGACGAGGCCGTACCGGATGAACCCACCGAAGCGTCCCATGGCCGTCTCCTCTGATTATCGTTCGTCCGCCTTGCCGATGATCGCCCGCCGGCTGCGCCGCCGCAACCCAGCGGCTAGAGTCCCTGGCCGCCGTTGACGCCGATGATCTGGGCGGTGACCCAGCTCGCCAGCGGCGACGCCAGGAACATCACCACATGGGCCACCTCCTCGGGCCGGCCCATGCGCCCGGCGGGGATGTTGGCCAGGGTCGCGTTGTAGAGTGCCGGCTCATTGGCCTTGCGGTCGGCCCAGACGCCGCCCGGGAACTCGATCGAGCCGGGCGCGACGCAATTGACGCGGATCCCGGTCTTGGCGAGCTGCGCCGCCTGCGTCCGCGTGTAGTGGATCACCGCGGCCTTAGCCGCACCGTAGGCCGGTGTCCGGACGGACGGGCGGAGGCCGGAGCCCGAGGCGATGTTGATGATGTTTCCCTTGGACTTCTCGAGCGTCGGAAGGGCGACGCGAGACGCGCGGACCGCGGCCAGCAGGTCGACGTTGATGCTGGCTTCCCAGCTCTTCTCGTCGTCAGCGTAGCCGTAGCCGGTCGCGTTGTTGACCAGCACGTCGAGACCGCCGAGGGCCTTCACCGCCTCCGGCACGTACTTGGCGATCGGCGCCTCCTTCGAGAGGTCGCAACTCCCGGCGTGGGCGAGATGGCCGAAGCGGGCGATCTCGGCTCTGGTCTTCTCGAGCGTGTCCGGATTGCGGGCACAGATCGACACGTCGGCGCCGGCCTCGGCGAAGCCCAAGGCGATCGACCGCCCGATACCGCGGCTGCCGCCGCACACGATCACCTTCTTGCCCTTGAAATCGAACGGCATCGCGGCACTCCTGGTTTGCGTTGATGGCGCGAGCCTAGCGCGGATCGGGCGCGGCCGTCGCCCTCGGCGCGTCCGGGTGGAACGCCTTCGCCATTGACCGCGGCTCCGTCGGACGCTCCCCTTGGGTCTGCACACTCCGGGAGAAGCTGAAATGTCGCTGCGCGCCATCGTGCTCGGGGCCGGGTCGGCCGGCGAAGGCCATTCGATTGCCCTCCAGCAGGCCGGCGTCGAGGTCGTGGCGATCGCCAGCCGGACCGCCGATGTCGTGCGCAAGGTCGCCGACGGCCTCGGCATCCCGGCCGCCAGCACCGACTGGCGGGCGACGCTCGCCGAGACAAGGCCCGACATCGTCGCCGTCGCCACGCCCGGCGACACCCACATGGACATGGTCGAGACGGCGCTCGGTCAGCGCTGCCATATCCTGATCGACAAGCCGCTGGCGCCGTCCGCGCCGGAGGCCCGGCGGCTGGCCCAGTCGACTCGCCGCGCCGGGGTCAAGTCGGCCTACGCCGCGACCTCGCACTACCAGCCCTCGGCCTTGCTCGCCCGCCGCCTCGTCCGCTCCGGCGCCATCGGCACGCTCTATGAAGCCGAGTTCGTCTCGCATTACCGCTGGCCGTCGCGGCTCCCCTATGGCTGGCCGCACCAGCTCGAGCTCGGCGGCGGCCGGCTCAACAACAACTTCACCCACAAGATCGCGATCGCCGAGTCGGTCTGCCAGGGCGTCACCTTGAGCGTCGCCGGCGAAACCCGGAACGACCTCAAGCGCGCGCCGAAGGTGCCGATGCC
Organism: Alphaproteobacteria bacterium; assembly: GCA_009694025.1. Taxonomy (GTDB): domain Bacteria; phylum Pseudomonadota; class Alphaproteobacteria; order SHVZ01; family SHVZ01; genus SHVZ01. The sequence continues at coordinate 25,315 of SHVZ01000042.1, forward strand.
TCATGACTTCCGCGACTGGCACAAGAGCGAGGTCGCACCCGACGAGGCCGAAGCCGCCGGCTGGGCCCAAGTCGACAGCGACTGGTCCTATACGGTGCTGGCCCGCATCGGCCAGCCCGGCACCGACCCGCTGGACGGGGTCAGCGTCACCTTCCGCCACTCGTGCTTGAGGAAGGGCAAGCACGAGGACTATGTCGCTTTCTACGGCTCCGGTGGCACCATCCATGTCGACCAGGCCTACTGCCAGGGCGCCGTCCACCTCTGGAAGGAGGGCGACGCCGCCTTCCGCGAGGTGCCGTTGTCGGCCGACATCGAGACGTGGCTGCCTCAACCGCAGTCGCGGTCCAACTGGCCTAGGGGCTGGGAGATCGTGCAGCGGTCGTGGAACGCGCTCGCCCGCGACTTCGTCCGCGACATCGAGGGGAAGCCGCATGAGCCCTATCTCTCGATCGCCGACGGCTGGCGCCACCAGGAGGTGATCGACGCTGTCCGCGCCCGCCGCGGCTGGAGCGAGCTCCCGAAGGAACCTTAGCGCTCCAACGGCTCACCCGGACAGTCGAGACGGCCTTCGCGAAGACGATATGGTACGTGAAAGGTCGGCGGCCCGATTGGACCCGGGCAAGGCCGGAGCTAATACTTCGTCAGCAGCCGCCGATTGACACTTGGCTCTGTCTTCAGCCCTTCACGGCGCCGACGGAGAGGCCCTGGACTACGTACTTCTGAAGCAGCGCGACCAGGATCACCGTCGGCGCCAAGGCCAGAAGACAGATCGCCATCATCAAGTTGAAGAAGACATGGACGTCGCCGACGAGGCTCGCGATCACGACCGGCAGGGTCATGAAATCCGGTCTTGCATTGAGGATCAGCGGGATCAGCAGCTCGTGCCAGGAGATGATGAACATGATGACGCCGCACGCCGCGAGGCCGGGCGTGGAGAGCGGCAAGACGATGCGCAGGAAGGCGCCGAAGCGCGTGCAACCGTCGATGCGGGCCGCGTCCTCGAGCTCGCTGGGGATCGAGTCGAAATACGGTGCGAGGATCAGAATCGCGTAGGGCAGCAGAAACCCGGTCTCCGCGATGATGACGCCGCTGAGGGAGTTCAGCTGGCCGAGCGAGCGCATGACGATGTAGAGCGGGATCATCAGCACGATCGCCGGCACGAAGCGCGCGACGATGTTCGCCTGCATGAGGAAGATCGTCCAGCGAAAGCGTTGGCGCGCGATCGTATAGGCCGACAGCGATCCGAACAGGAGCGTCAGGAACGTGACCGAGATCGCGACCACGGTCGAGTTGGCGAAGGCCGCATAGAAGCTCTTGATGTTGTCCGGAAGGTAGGTGGCCTGCTCGTAGATCCTGCCCTTCTGCTCGCCCTTGCTGAAGATGACGATGAAATTGTCGAGCGTGAATTCGAGCGGCATCAGGCGACGGGTGTCGGCCTGCAACGCCTTCTCCGACTGGATGCTGCCGATGACGACGGCGGCAAGCGGCAGCAGGATGAACGCGATCACCACGACATTGGCGAGATGCAGCAGCAATCGGTTGGTGCGCGACGTCGCGAACATCAGAGCGTGACCCGGCGATAGACAAAGCGCACATAGATCAGCGCCATTGCGCCGATCAGCAGCGCGAGGACATAGGCGGACGCGGAGCCCATGCCGAAATTGTTGGGCGGCGAGAAGGTGACTTTGTAGCTGTACCATGCCGCGACCCAGGTCGCGTCGCCGGGACCGCCTTGCGTGATCGCGAGAATCTCCTCGAACACGGCGAAGGCGAAGGACGTGCGCAAGATGAGGATCACGGCGATGATCGGCCGCAGCAGGGGCAGCGTGATCCGCCAGAAGCGTTGCCAGGCGGTGGCGCCGTCGACCGCCGCCTGTTCGTAGAGCTCGCGCGGAATGCCCTGCAGCGCCGCGTGCACAAGCAATATCGCGAAGGGCAGGGTACGCCAGATATAGGGCACCGTGACCGCATAGAGCGCCGTCTCGGGGTTGCCGGCCCAGTTGATCGGCTCGGTGATCACCCCCGCGGAGAACAGGATCCGATTCAGAAAGCCGAACTGAAAGCTGTATATGAACGACCAGATCAGGCCATTGGCGATCGGCGGGATCGCATAAGGCAGCAGGATCAGGAACCGCGTGACGCGCGAGGTCCAGATGCTGGATTGGTTGATCAGCAACGCGATGAGCACCGCGAGGATCACCTCGGCGCCGACGGTGATGAAGGTGAAGATGAACGTGTTCTTGAGCGCGACCCAGAACAGCCGGTCTTCGAACAGACGCTCGAAGTTGTCGAACCCGTTGAACGGAAACTCGCCGCGGCGGAGCTGCGCCAGGCCCACGCGATGGACCGAGAGGTAGCCCGCATAGATCACCGGATAGGCGAGAACCAGCGCGAGGCAAAGCATAGTCGGCAGGTTCATGAAGAACGCGAAGCCGCCGGCCGAAATCTCGCGTCGGAACCAGCGGCCATCGTGGCGCGCAACGCTCATCTCTCACCCTGGCAGGTATGAATCATGACCAAGGAGCCGGCCCCGCTGCGTCGATCCCGCGGCGGGGCCGATCCTCGGGCTGTCAGATCTTGCGCTTCGCGTCGGCGATGCCTTTGATCAGATTGTCGCAGCACTGATCGGCCGTGATCTGGCCGGTCAGCGTCTTTTGGACCTCGATATTGACCTGATCGGTCCAGGGGAAGTGCCAGGGCTGATAGACCGACGAGCACACCTCGCCGATATAGGCCGCCTGATCCCACATCTTCAGGATCGCCGGCACGTCTCCCCACGGCGCCCAGCCCTGCTTGACCGCGTCGCTGTTCATCACCGAGTTGTAGCCGGAGCCGAGCATCGCGTCCTTCGCGAGCCCGACGGCCTGGGTGTAGTTGCCGTCCTTGGTGCGCCCGCCGAGATACTGCAGCAGCTTCCACCCCCATTCCTTGTCCCGGGTCGCCGAGGACAGGAAATAGACATGAGTGACGCCGATCGTCTTGCCGTCTCCGGGTGAGCCGTGGACCTTGACCTTACCTGCGATCGGCGACTGCGCCGGGTCGTTGGCGACGTTCAGACCGTAATGATGGTTGGGCCCGCGATAGAGATTCTTGCCGGCACCGAAAGCCTTGGCCGAAGTCGTGAATTGGACCTTCAGAGATTCCGGGTCCGAAATATCGAGTCCCTTCTCGAACGTGTTGGCCCAGAACTTGAGCGTCTCGCGCGCGATCGAGCCGTCTCCGAGCATGTGGTTGCCCTGCTTGTCGAAGAACACGCCGCCGCGGTTCCAGGTCATCTGGTACCAGGTGCCGGGCAGCTGTTCGAGGCCGACGCCCGCGACCCAGAGCACGGGATAGCGCGACACGCCGTCCTTCTTCGCCTTCAAGCAATGCTCGATAAACTCCTCGTATGTCGCGAACGGCTTGTCGATCTTCAGCTTCTCCAGCATCTCGCCGTAGTAGTTCCATACCCACACGGCGGCAAAATAGGGCAAGCCCATCGTCTTGCCCTTGTAGGTCGCGACCTGCTTGGTGAAGTTCGAGAAATCCTTGATATATTCCGCCGCGCCGGGAAGATCGTCGATCGGCTCAACCAGCCCTTGCTCGATGAAATTGGGGAACGAGAACGGCGAGGATTGCGAGACGTCGATCTTCTCGCCGGCCGCAAACATGGTCGTGAGCTTGGTCGGATGATCGTTGAACGACGAGATCGTCGTGTCGACCTTCACGCCCCAGTCGGTTTCGAATTGCTTGGCGATGCGCGAGTAGATGTCGCCGTAGGTCCAGACGACGAAATTCAACCGGTCGACCTTGCTGCGCGGCGCCTGGCTCCACGGCCCGGCCGTTTGCGCCAGGGCAGCGGGTCCCGATCCGAACGAACCCAGCCCCGCCGCAGCGGCGGCACCGCCCAGCACGCGGCGACGGCTCAATTCCCATTTGCCGATGACATCCTGGGTCATGAATTTGCTCCCCCTATCTGCGATGGCCGAGTCCCGAGGCGAGTTGCAAGCCTGGCCGGGCCGATCGGATTGCGATGAGGCATCAAAGATCATCATGTGGCCCGGCGCAAGGGCTACGGCCGGAAGTTGGTGACGGCGTGAATCGGGGAAGGCTGCGTGGCGTCGGGCGTCCGAGCCTCCGCTTCTCCCGACACTCCCCGGGTGAATCCCAACTCAAGCAGCTAGAGCGGATCCAGCGGCCAGATCGGCCGGCGCACCTTCTTGTACGGGTACTGCGCCCAGTTGAACGAGGTGATGCCGCCGGAATCGACATAAACCAGTCGCCGGCCGATCTTCTCGAAATCGGCGCGGAAGTGGTTCATCGCCTTGCAGGCGAGGATGTTGGTCTTCTCCGGCTCGATGCCGAAGAGGCGGAACTGCTCGCGGTCGTCGATCTGCACGCGATGGGTGGCGACGATGATCTTGATGCCGCCGACCTGGATCAGCGCGCTCGGCCCGAAGGAGGTGACGGTGCCGGTGGCGAACGGCCCCTTGCGGGTGGCGACGCCGTCGGAGACCGCCAGGATCTTGCCCGTCACCTTGAGCGGCGCCCCGCCGAAGCGCGGATCGTGCTTGCCGCCGAGGTCGAGGGTGACGGTGGCGCCGACGCCGGCCCTCCGGGCCTTCTCGGCCGACCCGGCATCGGCGATCGAGCCGACCGCCGCGTCCCGGAGATCGGCCTCGATCATCGCCTTGAGCAGCGTGGTGCCGTCGCCCATGCCGGCGCCGCCCGGGCAGTCGGTGTAGTCGCCGATCAGCAGCGGGCCCGGGCCGGTCGCCGGCTCCCTGGCGATGCGGATCACCTCGTCGATCGGCCGGAGCTCGATGGTCTTGTCCTTGCGGGTCTCCCAGGCGAAGTCCATCAACTCGTCGGCGACGGCTTGAGCCAGCGGCGTGCCGTCGTTGCCGGTCACCAGGACGGTCGGGCCGACATGCTTCTTGTCGGCCCAGTCGAAGCCGGCGTTGATGCCGATGTCCAGGATGTCCTTGTTCTTCGCCAGGATCGCCTTCGCCTTGTTCAGGATGTCGACCATCGGCCCCTTGCCGGAGATGGTCCGGCCCTGGTCGAGGCCGTTGAACATCGGCCGCTGGGCGTAAGCGACGTGCGGGCGGATCTCTCCCTTCATCGCGCGCTGAAGCAGCTCGCCGGCGCGGATCGCCGTCTCGTACATGTCGACATGCGGGGTCGTGCGATAGGTCGAAACGATGCTCGCATGGCGGGCGAGGTCCGGCCCGATATTGGCGTGGAGGTCGAGGGTGACCGCGATCGGCGCTTTCGGTCCGACCACGTCGCGGATGCGCCTGAGCAACTCGCCCTCGGCATCCTCCAGATGCTCGGTGATCATGGCGCCATGCAGCGGCAGCAGGAGGCCGTCGACGGGCAACGCCTTCTTGAGGCTGCCGAGGATCACCTCGCTGAAATGCTCGTAGGCGTCCCGCGTGACCGGACCCGAGGGCGAGGTGTTGGCGACCAGGGGGTGGACGACGGTCCAACCGATGCGGTCGGCAAGGTCGAAGATCGCGCCCCATTCGGTCTTGGTGCCGCGATAGGCCTTGGGGATCTCGTCGTCCCGCTCATAGCCACCGGTCGACTTGAAGCGGTCGAGATCGGCCGGCAGCCGGCAGAAGCTGTGGGACTCGTGCATCACCGTGGCGGAGAAAACCTTGAAGCCGGCCATCGACGCCTCCTCGGTCGGGGAGCCTTAGGCTACGGCTTCCGACGTCGTCACCGCAAAGCCCCAAGCGGCGGGGCGTTGTCACCTCCTGAAGCGAGGGCTAGGCTACCCGCGCAAGCAGACACCGCTCCGGACGGGCCTCTTTTACGGCGCCACGCCTCTGGGCTTCGAACAAGGGAGAGGCAAGTCATGAAGAGGCTCGATTGGCGCCGGCTGCTCGGCAGCGTCGGCATCGCGGTGCTCGGGTTCGCGGCCGGGGAGGCTCTGGCGCAGAGCACTCTCCGGATCGTGCCGCAGGCGGACCTCAAGATCCTGGACACGGTCTGGACCACCAACAACGTCACCTCCAACCACGGCTACCTAGTACCCGGAATCACTGATCCGCGAAATGGGCTTTGAGGCGCTTTTGATGGACCTTGGATTTGGTCCATGCAAAGGGTTTTGCGGTGTCGTTGTATGCGGTGATGAAGGCGTTGATGTGAGCCTTGAGTTCGACGAGCGAGTTGAA
>SHVZ01000043.1 GCA_009694025.1 Alphaproteobacteria bacterium
CAGAAGGCTATCGTCCTGCATGGCGGGTGTGGCACTCCGGCGAGGCGTGGAAGACTTTGTCTAGACACCAAAATCTTACACGAAATCAACGGATTACGCTACATCCGCCAGCCCAATATCAGCGCCCCGATGAATAATTCGGGCTAAATTGTCGAAAGTTGCTCGGGATCCGTCGAAAGTATGATTGCTTCCGGTCGCAGGCGGCCACAAATTACAACAGAAGAGGTTGAAGTCGTCTGACGGCCTCATGAATGCAGGAGTATCGTTATGCCGAGGAAAGTAGCTGCTAAGTCGGCCAAGAGTGATCGCCACAACCCCAGAGGCGCGAGTTCGGTCGATGCCCATGTCGGCCTGCGCGTCCGTCAGCGCCGCACGCTGCTCGGGATGAGCCAGACCCAGCTCGGTGAGGCGCTCGGCCTGACCTTCCAGCAGGTCCAGAAATATGAGCGCGGCTTCAACCGGGTCGGCGCCAGCCGGCTTTGGGAGCTGTCTCGCGTGCTCGGCGTTCCTATTACCTACTTCTTCGAAGGGCTCGACGCAGACACTCAGCCGGTGCCGATACGGGACATGCCGGACTCGATGAAGGCGAGCGCCGACCCGTTGAACAAGCGCGAAACCCTCGAGCTGGTCCGCGCCTACTACCGGATCCAGGACGTCGCCGTCCGCCGCAGGCTCTGCGACCTGATCCGCCAGATCGCCGGCGCCGCCGAGGCCGACTTCGACGACGAAACCGACCGGGCCGCCTGACGCAAAATCCCTCGATAGTCGATCGCGGCCCGCTCCGTCATCAGCGGGCCGTTTTCGTTTCGGCTACTCGACGAGCGCGGGAACCTTAGGCGGCTCCTGGCGCGGGGCCGGCGGCTTCGGATAGTCGAACACCAGCTTCTCGCCGTCGAAGTCGACCAGGACGCGTCCGCCGGTCGAGAGCTTGCCGAAGAGCAGCTCCTCGGCCAGCGCCTTCTTCACGTGCTCCTGGATGATGCGGCCGAGCGGGCGGGCGCCGAACTGCGGGTCGTAGCCCTTCTCGGCGAGCCAGCGCTTGGCCGCTTCAGAGAACTCGATCTCGACGTTGCGCTCGCCGAGCTGGGCCTCGAGCTGGCTCACGAACTTCTCGACGACCTTGCCGACCACCTCCGGCGTCAGGCTGGCGAAGGCGATGATCGCGTCCAGGCGGTTGCGGAACTCCGGCGTAAACAGCCGGTTGATCGCCTCGGTGTCTTCGCCGATCCGGTGCGTGCGCTCGAATCCGATCGGCGGCCTCACCAGGTCGGCGGCGCCCGCATTGGTCGTCATGATCAGGATCACGTTTCGGAAGTCGACCGACTTGCCGTTGTGGTCGGTGAGCTTGCCGTGATCCATGACCTGCAAGAGGATGTTGAACAGATCCTGGTGGGCCTTCTCGATCTCGTCCAGCAGCAGGACGCAGTACGGATGCTGGTCGATCGCGTCGGTCAGGAGGCCGCCTTGGTCGAAGCCGACATATCCCGGCGGTGCACCGATCAGCCGGCTGACCGAATGGCGCTCCATATACTCCGACATGTCGAAGCGGGTGAGCTCGATCCCCATCACCTTGGCGAGCTGGCGGGCGACCTCGGTCTTGCCGACGCCGGTCGGCCCTGAGAACAGGTAGCAGCCGATCGGCTTCTCGGGCTCGCGCAGGCCCGCCCGCGACAGCTTGATCGCCGCCGACAGCGCCTCGATCGCCTTATCCTGGCCGAAGACCACGGTGCGAAGATCGCGATCGAGTTCCCTCAAGACCGCCTTGTCGTCCGCCGACACGCTCTTCGGCGGGATGCGGGCGATCTTGGCGACGATCGCCTCGACCTCCTTGACCCCGATGGTCTTGCGGCGCTTCGATGGCGGCTGCAGCATTTGGGCGGCGCCGACCTCGTCGATGACGTCGATCGCCTTGTCCGGCAGCTTGCGGTCGTTGATGTAGCGGGCGGCGAGCTCGACCGCCGACTTGATCGCCTCGGCCGTATAGCGGACCTTGTGATGGTCCTCGTAGTAGGGCCGGAGCCCCTGGAGGATCTTGATCGAGTCCTCGACCGAAGGCTCGTTGATATCGATCTTCTGGAAGCGGCGGACCAGCGCCCGGTCCTTCTCGAAGTAGTTCCGGTATTCCTTGTACGTCGTCGAGCCGATGCAACGGAGCGTGCCGGAGGCGAGCGCCGGCTTCAGCAGGTTGGAGGCGTCCATGGCGCCGCCGGATGTCGCGCCCGCACCGATCACCGTATGAATCTCGTCGATGAACAGGATCGCCTTGTCGTGCGCCTCGAGCTCGGTGATGACCGTCTTCAGCCGCTCCTCGAAATCGCCGCGGTAGCGCGTACCGGCGAGCAGCGCGCCCATGTCGAGGGCGAAGATCGTCGCGTCCTTGAGGACCCCGGGCACCTCACCCTGGACGATGCGGCGCGCCAAGCCCTCGGCGATAGCGGTCTTGCCGACGCCGGGGTCGCCGACATAGAGCGGGTTGTTCTTGGTGCGCCGGCAGAGGATCTGGATGGTGCGCTCGACCTCGTCGGCGCGCCCGATCAAAGGATCGATCTTGCCGGCGGCGGCCTTGCGGTTGAGGTTGACGCAATAGGAGTCGAGCGCGTCCGAGCCCTTCTTGTTCGGCTTCTCCTGGGCGGGCTGCTCCTCGTCGGCGCCGCGCACCGTCTTCTGCTCGGCGCGTCCGGCCACCTTGGCGATGCCGTGGGAGATGTAGTTGACCGCATCGAAGCGCGACATGTCCTGCTCTTGCAGGAAGTAGACGGCGTGGCTCTCGCGCTCGGAGAAGAGGGCGACCAGCACGTTGGCGCCGGTCACCTCGCTCCGGCCGGAGGACTGCACGTGGATGACGGCGCGCTGGACCACGCGTTGGAACCCGGCCGTCGGTTTCGCTTCCTCGCCTCGCTTGGAGGCGAGGGCCTGGAGTTCGTTGTCGATGTAGCCCGAGAGGTCGCGCTTGAGCTTCTCGACCTCGATCCCGCAGGCGCGCAGGACCGCGATCGCGTCCTGGTCTTCGGTCAGCGACATCAGGAGATGCTCGAGAGTGGCATATTCATGCCGGCGCTCGTTGGCGAGAGCCAGCGCGCGATGGAGCGACTTCTCGAGGTTGCGTGAAAGCATGCCCACTTAAAGTCCTCCGTCCCTAGTCCTTCTCGAGCGTGCACTGCAGCGGGTGCTGGTGCTGACGAGCGAAATCCATGACCTGGGTGACCTTGGTCTCGGCCACCTCGTAGGTGAAGACGCCGCAGATGCCGACGCCCCGATGATGGACGTGGAGCATGATCTGCGTCGCCTCCTCGCGCGTCTTGGCGAAGAAGCGCTCGAGGACATGGACGACGAACTCCATCGGCGTGTAGTCGTCGTTCAACATCAGCACCTTGTACATCGACGGCTTCTTGGTCTTGGGCTTGGCCTTGACCACGACGCCGGTCTGCGGACCGCCGCTTGTTCCCTTGCTGTTGCCAATGGTCGGGTCGCTCACGATGCACGCGTCCTAGGAACGATCAGGTTCGAGGAAATCATAGGGTCGCAAACCGGCTTGGGGAAGGGTTGGCCCAGCGTCGGCCTGCCTGATGGCGAAAACCCCGTTCCAGCAGTGGCCTACTCAGATGGGAACGTCGGGGCCGAAAAGCAAACGGCCCGGCGGGATCGCCCCGCCGGGCCGTCGACCGATACGATTCGCTGGCTAGCCGAGCGTTAGGCGGCGGCCGGCTTGAACAGCTTCTCGACGCTCACGTTCACGCGAGCCTTGATCGGCTCGAAGGCGTCGTTCGCGGTCTTGACGCCCATCTCGGAGAGGCGGGCGCTCTCGGCGACGGCGGTGTCGAAGGCCTTCTTCGCCCAGTTGTTCTGGAGCTCGACGACCTCCTTCAAGGTCTTGGCGGCGGCCAGGCTCTGGATCGCGGCGACGTTCTGCTCTACGGCGGACTGGGCGAAGCCCATCCACTCCTTGCCGAAGACCTCGGCGCCCTTGACCGCGACGGTCGAGGACTGGACGAACGCCTCGAGGTTCTCCTTGCCGATGACGGCGAGGTCGCCGTAGCCCTTGAAGAAGGACTGCGAGGCCTTCTCGACCTGGTCCTTGGTCATCTTCATGGCCTGCTCATAGGACGCCTTGGCGGCGGCGGTGCCGGCCTTGACGACGGTCTCGACCGTCTCCTTGACGGTCTCGGCGGCCTGGAACGCCTCTTTGGGCGTCGGCGCCGACTTCTGGGTCTTCGCGTACATGGAACTCACTCCTTCACGGATGGCCGGCGCGGCCGGCGGGTGGTTTTATGCTGCGTTGCAGCGTGACGTATAAATAGGCGGCTCCAGCCGGGCGTCAAGGGGTTTTGTGCGGCGCAATATCGCACTCGCACATGTATTCTGTTAGCACCCGGGTGGCCTTGGCTTTGGGCCTTAAACCCCTTGATTCGCTTGGGCTCTGGCACAGGCCCCACCCCGCCGAGCCTAAAGATATGTTATAGAACAATACACTATAGGACTCTCCTAACACTGAAGACGATGCTGTGGCATAATAACCGCTCGACGGAATTTTGAGCGCGGGCTCCGGAGGAAGGGGATGCGGTTGGAAAAACTCAGGTTTTTCAGTGGTTGCGCCTACGTCCTGGCGGCGTTTCTGTGGTTGGCGGTTCCCGCGGCTGCCGCTGCTTTCCTTCCCGCCTTCACCGCCGACCCCCGCTATGGCTCGATCGTGGTCGATGCCGGTTCCGGCCGAGTGCTGGCGGCGAACAACGCCGACCAGGTCCTGCACCCGGCGTCGCTGACCAAGATCATGACCCTCTATATGACCTTCGATGCGCTGAAGCGGGGCCAGCTGTCCCTGCAGCAGCCGATCGGGATCTCGGCGCGTGCGGCCTCGATGACGCCCTCCAAGCTCGGGCTCCGCCCGGGTGGCAGCCTCACCACCGAGCAAGCGATCCTCGGCCTGGTCACCAAATCGGCCAACGACGCGGCCGTCGCCCTCGCCGAGGCGATGGAAGGCAGCGAGGCGGACTTTGCCCTGGCCATGACCCAGCGCGCCCGTGCGCTCGGCATGAGTCAGACAACCTTCACCAACGCCTCCGGCCTTCCCGACCCGCGCCAGGTGACGAGCCCCCGCGACATGGCCATGCTGGCGCTCGCAATGTTGCGCGACCATCCCCGCCAGTACCGCTACTTCGCCACCTCCGAGTTCGGCTTCCGCGGCCAGGTCCACCACAACCACAACCGCCTGCTCGGGGCCTATGACGGCGTCGACGGCATCAAGACCGGCTTCATCAACGCCTCGGGCTTCAACATGGTCGCCTCCGCCCAGCGCGACGGCCGGCGGGTGATCGGCGTCGTCTTCGGCGGCTCGACCGGCCGCGCCCGCGACACTCACATGGTGTCGCTGCTCGACGACGGCTTTCGCGGCCTCGGCGTGCGCGGCCCTCACGCGCCCGACAGCGAAACGCCGCTGATCCGCGCCGCCGAGAAGGCGAAGCCTGCCGCCAAGACCGACACCAGGGCCAAGGCGAAGCACGGTCCCTCGGCCGACGAGCTCGAGCGCCAGGCGATCGAAGCCGCCGGCGGTCGCCAGTGGTCGGTCCAGGTCGGCATCTTCAAGACCCAGGCCCAGGCCGAACGCGCCGTCGCCGATGCCTTCCGGCTTGCGCCCAAGTCGACAGCGACCGCCGCCGCCGACGTCGCCCAGATCAAGACCGCCGAGGGCAGGCGTTTCCGCGCGCGGCTGCAGAACCTGTCGCCGGCCCAGGCCAAGTCGCTTTGTGACGAGCTCAAGCGCCAGAAGCAGGCCTGCCAGGCCGTGCAGGCGCCGGGTACGCCCAAGGCGACCGTTGCAGCAGACGCCTCCGGTTTCGGCGCGCGTACCAACTAGCCTCCTTAGTCTCAGAGCACCACGCCTCCCTGTCCTGACACTCGCCTCCGGGGCCTCGGCCCCGGAGGTCTTCTTTGTCCGGCGCCGGTCGGCTATCGTCGAGGATCGCCACGTCCCGGAGATCCGACGATGCTCGCCCGCGCCGCTCTAGCCTTCGCCGCCCTCCTCGCCACCGTTGCCTCCGCCGGAGCGCAGCCCGCGGGCGAGATCACGGTCATGGCCTATGCCGGGATCTTCGAGGACAAGTACAAGGCCGCGGTCATCGTGCCCTTCACCCAGCAGTTTCCGCAGGTGAAGGTCAACTACTTCACCGCCGGCAACTCGGCCCAGATGCTGGGCACGCTCCGCGCCCAGCGCTCGAGTCCGCAGATCGACGTCGCCATCCTCGACGTCTCCGTCTCCAACGTCGGCAACAAGGAGGGCGTCTTCTCCCGCCTCGATCCGGCCAAGGTGCCGAGCCTGAAGGAGCTGCACGCGCTGGCGGCGGTGCCCGGCGGCTTCGGCCCGGCCGTCACCTTCGATCACTGGGTCCTGGTCTACGACGTCGAGAAGGTGAAGCCGGCGCCGGCGGGCCTGGCCGACCTCTGGGATCCGCGCTTCAAGGGCCAGCTCGGCCTCTCGGCCATGCCCAACATCCAGGGCATCGTCGCGACCGTTCTGGCATCCAAGATCGTCGGCGAGGACTACAAGGTCTCGATCGACGGAGCGATGAAGCGCCTCAAGGATCTCGGCCCTTCGGTTCAGACCTTCGATCCGCAGCCTGACGGCTACACGCTGATCCTCGGCAATACGCTGACCGTCGCGTCGGGCTGGAATGCGCGCGCCCAGCTCTACCACGACGACTCCAAGGGACGGCTCGGCGTCGTCTTCCCGAAGGAAGGCAGCGTCTTTCAGATCAACACCATCAACCTCGTCGCCGGCTCCAAGAACCCCGAGGCGGCGACCGCCTTCATCGAGCATGCGCTCGGCCGCGACGCCCAGAAGCGCTTCACCGAATCGATGTTCTACGCCCCGACCAACGCCAAGGCCGAGGTCGCGCCCGCAGCGATCGCGCGGACCGCCGCCTCGCCCGACAACATGGCGCGGATGATCCCGCTCGACTGGGATTGGGTCACCACGATCCGGGACGCCTGGAATAACCGCTGGCGGCGGGAAGTCATCGCCGGCCGCTAGGGCGGGCTTTCCCGCAGATGCCGTCGGGGGGCGGCCGCCTCGCGCTCGCGGGGCTTCGCAAGGACTACGGCGTCGGCGAGCCGGCGGTCGACCGTCTGGACCTCGAGATCGGGCAGGGTGAGTTCGTCGCCCTTCTCGGGCCCTCCGGCTGCGGCAAGACGACGACGCTCCGCATGATCGCCGGCCTGGTCGAGCCGACCGCAGGTCGTATCCTGCTCGACGGCGACGACCTGACGGCGAAGCCTGTTCATCGCCGCAACATCGGCATGGTGTTCCAGAACTACGCGCTCTTCCCGCATATGAGCGTCGCCGACAACATCGCCTTCGGCCTGGAGATGCGGGGTATCGCCGGCGCCGACATCCGCGGCCGCGTCGCAGAGGCGCTCGCTCTCGTCCGCCTCTCCGGATTCGAGGCGCGGCGGCCGAAGGCTCTCTCCGGCGGCCAGCAGCAGCGAGTCGCGCTCGCCCGCGCCCTCGTGATCCGCCCCGACCTCCTGCTGCTCGATGAGCCGCTCTCCAACTTGGACGCCAAGCTGCGCGAGGAGATGCGGGGCGAGATCCGGGAGATCCAGCGCCGGCTCGGCATTACCACGGTCTTCGTCACCCACGACCAGACCGAGGCGTTGGCGCTCGCCGACCGTGTCGCGGTGATGGAACGGGGCAGGCTCGCCCAGCTCGGCACACCCGAGGATGTCTACGAGCGACCGGCGACACCTTTCGTCGCCCGCTTCGTCGGCCGTATCAACGCGCTCGCGGCGGCGGCGGGAGGCGACGGCAGGCTCCGGATCGCCGGCGCGGCGATTCCGGTGGCCGATCTCCTGCCCGTGGGCGCGCGCGCCACCGTCATGGTCCGTCCGCAGCACATCGCGCTCACCCCGTCGGGCGGAGCCCTCAGCGGCCGCATAACCGGCCTCACCTATGTCGGCGACGTCGTGCAGATCGCGGTCGCCGGCGACGGCTTCGCGGTCGTCGCCGAGCGGGGCACCGCCGATCCCGGCTGGCGGGGGCTTGGCCCGGGCCAGGATGTCGGCGTCGCCTGGCCGGCAACGGCGGCGCTGGTGTTCCCCGAGAACGCGAATGGCCGGTGACCGCGAGGGTCGCCGGGGCTTGGCGGCGGCGCTGTCGCTGCCGGCAGTCGCTACCGTGTCGCTCGGCTTCCTCTTGCCGGTCGTCTGGCTCGCCCGCATGTCGCTCAATCCGAGCGACGCCAGCGGCGCCCTCGGCGAGGGCTGGACGCTGCACCACTATAAGGAGCTGGTCACCGACTCCTTCTATGCCGATCTGGCTCTGGCCTCGCTCAAGATGTCGGTGACCGCCACCTTCTTCGCCCTCATGGTCGGATATCCGATCGCGCTTTTCCTCCACCGGCTCGAGTCCCGCTGGAAGACGCTGCTGGTGCTCCTCGCCATCTGCCCGCTGCTGGTTTCCGGCGTGGTCCGCGCCTATGGCTGGATCGTCATCCTCGGCGATGCCGGCTGGATCAACTCGATGCTCAAGGGTGCCGGTCTGATCGACCGGCCGATCCGGCTGGTCAACAACCACGTCGGCGTCGCCATCGGCCTGACCGAGAGCCTGCTGCCGTACATGACGCTGTCGCTGCTGGCCGGCCTCGGCCGTCTCGACCGCGGCCTCGAGGAGGCGGCGCGCACCCTCGGCGCTTCGCCTCTTCGTACCTTCCTTCGCATCACGCTGCCCCTGAGCCTGCCGGCGGTCGTGCTCGGCTCGACCATCTGCTTCATGCTGGCGATCAGCGCCTTCGTCACGCCGCGGCTGCTCGGCGGCGGCCGTGTCTTCCTGCTGGCGACCGAGATCTACGATCAGGCGCTGCTCACCCTCAACTGGCCGCTCGCCGCCACGATCGCCGTCGCCATCCTCGTGCTGTTCTCGCTGGTCCTCGTCGCCTCCGGGCGCCTGCAGCGGCGGGTGGCGCAGTGAGAGGGATCGGCGCCATCGCCGCTCGCCTCGGCGTGGCGCTGCTCTATGTCTTCATCCTGGCGCCGATCATGCTGGTCATCGCGATCTCCTTCAGCGGCGACAATTTCATCGCCTTCCCGCCCCGGAGCTGGGGTCTCCGCTGGTACGCCGCGCTCTTCGCCCATGACGGCTTCGCCCGCGGCTTCCGTGTCAGCCTGGTGCTGGCTTCCGTGGTCACGGCCCTCGATCTTTTGATCGGCGTACCGGCAGCCTATGCCATCGCACGGCTCCGGTTCCCCGGCCGCGACGGACTGCTCGCCTTCCTGACCGCGCCTCTCTTGCTGCCGACCATCGTGCTCGGCCTCGCCATCCTATTGGTGTTCTATCCGCTCAAGCTCGCCGCCACATATCCCGGTCTGATCGCCGCCCACATGGTGGTGACGCTGCCCTTCGTCGTCCGCATCGTCGCGACCGCGCTGTCGACGCTGCCGGGCGATATCGAGGACGCGGCGGCGACCCTCGGCGCGTCGCCGACGACGGTGTTCCGGCGGGTGACGCTGCCCCTGATGCTGCCGGGCGTGATCGCCGCCGCGGCGCTCGCCTTCATCCTCTCCTTCGACGAGGTCGTCATCTCGCTCTTCGTCGTCGGCCCCCGGCTTTCCACGCTGCCGGTCGAGCTGTTCCGCTACGTCGAAGGCCGCACCGACCCGATGGTCGCCGCGCTCTCGACCGTGCTCATCCTCGCGACCATCTCCGTCGTCCTCGTGGTCGAACGCAGCGTCGGCGTGATGCGCTCGCTCGGTCGCTGACGTCGATCAGCGAAAGGATCCTCCGTGATGACCGCCAAGCCGCCGCGCTATGTCGTCAACCCGATGCCGCCGCAGGTCCCGGCGGCGCTGGTCGCCAAGTTGAGACAGGTCGAGACCGCCAGCATCGGCCATTTCCGCCATGTCGGCTTCATGGACATGGGCATGCGGGCCCTGATCGACGGCAAGCACATCGTCGGCACCGCCGTCACGCTGGCGATCCCCGGCCAGGATTCGACGCTGCTGCACCACGCGCTCGGGCTCCTCCGCCCGGGCGACGTGCTGGTGATCGACCGCCTCGGCGATACGAAGCACGCCTGCTTCGGCGGCGGCGTCTGCGTCGCCGCCAAGACCTCGGGCGCCGTCGGCGCCATCCTCGACGGCCCGTGCACCGATCCGTCCGAGATTCGCCGCGAGGACTTCCCGCTGTGGTGCCGCGGGGTCTCGCCGATCACCACGCGCATCTACGATATCGGCGGTAGCCTGAACGTGCCTGTCTCCTGCGGCGGCGTCGGCGTCAATCCGGGCGACGTGATCGTCGCCGACGAGAACGGCGTGCTGGTGATGCCGCTCGCCGATGCCGAGCTGGCCGCCGACGAGGGATGGACGCGCCAGGAGCGGAGCAACCGCAACCAGAGTCGCGTCCAGGCGGGGGAAAAGATCGGCGACCTCTCCGGCGCCACCGCCAAGGTGCTGGCGGCGCTGGCCGAGCTGGGGAAGGGCTGACCGGCTAGGAGGGTTTCCGCCCGCCCAGCTTCTCGATCGCGTTCTGGCGGGCGATGGCCCGATCGCGGTCAGGGACGTGGATCAGACCGGCGATCCGCCGGAGCAGCATGTCCTCGTGTGGATCGAGGATGCCGTCGGCATAGGCGACCTTCCACAGCATCTCGATGATCTGGATGCGCTCGTCCGGGCTCATCCGACGGCAGATCTGCTGGGTGAAGGGAAAGAGCTGGGTCGACTGGCGGACCGCCGCCTCGGCGGCTTCGACCAGGTCGGCCACGGCTGCCGGACCGAGCGCGAACCTGGTGGCGAGAACCCGTTCGATCGTCGCCCGTTCGGCCGCGTCGAAGTCGTCATCCATGCGCGCCGCCTCGATCAGCAGAGCTGCGACCGCCTGCTCGAGCTCATCGGCGCCGTTGGCGAGCGCGGGCGCTTCGCGGCCGGTCAGGAGATCGAGCATGCGGCCGATCATGGTGCCACCGGCCTCAATGCGCCGCGCTCGTGCTCTCGACCAGCGCGACCCCGGCCGAGGCGAGGGCGGCGCGGAGATCGTCCTTGAGTCGGTCGAGGCCCGACTCGTCGGCCGACTCGCAGCGCGCCGTAAGCGCCGCCTGGGTGTTGGATGCGCGCAGCAGCCACCAGCCATCCGGCGTCGTCACGCGCACCCCGTCGATGTCGACGATCGAGCGCCCGTCGTTCCTGCCCCGGAGCCAGGCCTTGACCTCCTCGACCACCTTGAACTTGCGCTCCTCCGGACAGGAGAAGCGGAGCTCCGGGGTGTTGACCGCCTGCGGCAGCCGGTCCTTCAGCTCGGCCAGGGTCGCTTTGCCGTTGGCGAGGATCTGGATCAGGCGGACGCCGGCGAACAGCGCGTCGTCGAAGCCGTACCAGCCGTCACCGAAGAAGATGTGGCCGCTCATCTCGCCGGCGAGCGGGGCCTGCATCTCCGCCATCTTGGCCTTGACCAGAGAATGGCCCGACTTCCACATCACTGGCTTCCCGCCCTTCTCGGCGATCCAGTCGTAGAGGCCCTTGGAGGCCTTCACATCGGCGATGATCGGGGCGCCCCGGTGCCGCTTCAGAACGTCCTCGGCAAAGATCGCCAGAAGCTGGTCACCCCAGAGGATGCGCCCGAGATTGTCGACGACGCCGATGCGGTCGCCGTCACCGTCGAAGCCGATGCCGAGATCGGCACCGGTCTCCTTCACCTTGGCGATCAGGTCCACCAGGTTCTCGGCGACCGTCGGGTCCGGATGATGGTTGGGGAAGTCGCCGTCGACCTCGACGTTGAGGAGGAAGTGCCGGGATTCGAGCCGCATCGAGACATCGTTGACCGAAGGGCCGGCGGCGCCGTTACCCGTATCCCAGACGATGGTGAGCTGGCGGTCGAGCTTGAGGTCGCGGACGACGCGGTCGGCATAGATGTCGCGGATATTCCGCTCCTCGATCGTCCCCTGACCCTCCCGATGGCGGCCGTCGGCGGCGATGCGGCCGAGCCTCTGGATCGCCTCGCCGTAGAAGGCCTTGCGGCCGAGCATCATCTTGAAGCCGTTATAGGCCGGCGGGTTGTGTGATCCCGTGATCATCACCCCGCCGTCGGTGCCGAGCTCGAAGACAGAGAAATAGAGGGTCGGCGTGGACACCCGGCCGATGTCGATCACATCGATGCCGACGGCGGTCAGGCCCTCGACCAGCGCCGCGCTCAGCTCGGGCGAGGAGTGCCGGCCGTCGCGGCCGACGCTGACGCGGCGCCCGCCGGCGTCGCGCACCATGGTTCCGAAGCTCTGGCCGACGGCGCGGGCATCGGCCGCCGACAGGGTCTCGCCGACGCGGCCGCGGATGTCGTACTCGCGAAGGACGGTGGGATCGAAGGTGTGACGCATGATCGCCTCAGGGACCGTTCTTGCGCCGACGGCCGACGCTGGAATAGACGATGCCGGCCTCGGCCATCTGGTCGGGGTCGTAGAGGTTGCGGAGGTCGACGATCACCGGCTTCCGCATCAGCTGCTTCACCCGGTCGAGGTCGAGGGAGCGGAACTCGTTCCACTCCGTGAGGATCGTCGCTGCGTCGGCATCGGTCATCGCGTCGTAGGCGCGGTCGCAGAAGGTGACGCCGGGGAGCATCTTCCGCGCTTCGTCCATGCCGGCCGGGTCGTAGGCCTTGACGGTGGCGCCCGCCCTCAGCAGCTCCGGCACGATGTCCAGGCTTGGGCTGTCGCGCATGTCGTCGGTGTCGGCCTTGAAGGTGAGACCGAGCACCGCCACGGTCTTGCCCCGGGCATCGCCGCCGAGCGCCGCGATGACGCGCCTGGCCATGGCGCGCTTGCGGGCGTTGTTGATCTCGACCACAGCCTCGACGACACCGAGCGGCGAGCCGTGGTCCTGGGCGGTCTTGACCAGGGCCAGCGTGTCCTTCGGAAAGCACGAGCCGCCGTAGCCCGGGCCCGGCTGTAGGAACTTGCGCCCGATGCGGCTATCGAGGCCGATGCCCTCGGCAACGTCGTGCACGTCGGCGCCGACCTTCTCGCAGAGGTCGGCGATCTCGTTGATGAAGGTGATCTTGGTCGCAAGGAAGGTGTTGGCTGCGTACTTGATCAGCTCCGAGCTCTCGAGCGTGGTGTAGACGATCTTCTTGCCGTCCTGCTCGAGCGGCCGGTAGAGCCGGCCCATCACCTCGCGCGCGCGCGGGCTGGAGGCGCCGATCACCACCCGGTCGGGATTCATGAAGTCGCCGATGGCAGCCCCCTCGCGCAGGAACTCCGGGTTGGAGACGACGTCGAAATCGGCGTCCGGCCGGGTCTCGCGGACGATGCGGGCGACCTCGCGGCCGGTGCCGACGGGCACCGTCGACTTGGTCACGATCACGGTGTAGTGGGTCAGCGCCTCCGCGATCTCCTTCGCGGCGTCGTAGACGTAGGAGAGGTCGGCATGGCCGTCGCCGCGCCGGCTCGGCGTGCCGACGGCGATGAAGACCGCATCGGCCTCGGCCACCGCCGGGTTCAAGTCGGTGGCGAAGGAAAGCCGGCCCGCCTTGACGTTGGATTCGACCAGCTGGTCTAGACCTGGTTCGTAGATCGGCATGATGCCGTGCTTCAGGCGGCCGATCTTCGAGGTGTCCTTGTCGACGCAGGCGACAGTGATGCCGAACTCGGAGAAACAGGCCCCGGAAACCAAGCCGACATAGCCGGTTCCGATCATGGCGATGCGCATGGCGTACGTCCGTTGACTAAGAGAATCGGGGGCTACTGGTAGCGGCGCAGGATGTCGCGCATACGGTCGACCATGTCCGGCCGCCTGAGCGCGAAGGCGATGTTGGCATCGATAAAGCCGACCCGGGTGCCGCAATCGAAGCGCCGGCCCTCGAACAGCACGCCATGGAAAGGCTGCACGCCGATCAGCTTGGCCATGGCATCGGTGAGCTGGATCTCGCCGCCGGCGCCGCGCTCGAATCGCGAGAGATGGTCGAAGACCGCCGGCTGCAGGATATAGCGGCCGATGACGGCGAGGTTCGACGGCGCCTGCTCGGGTTCCGGCTTCTCGACCAGTCCCTTGACCTCGATCAGCCGGTCGCGGGTCTTGCCGGGGGCGACGATACCGTAGTTCCTGGTGAGCTGGCGTTCGACCTCCATCACTGCGACCAGGTTGCCGCCGTTGTCGTCGTAGTGCTCCATCATCTGCTTGAGGCAGGGTGTGTCGGAGAGGATAATGTCGTCGGCGAGCAGGATCGCCACCGGCTCGTCGCCGACCAGGTTTCGGGCGCACCAGACCGCATGGCCAAGGCCGAGCGGATCCTGTTGGCGGGTATAGGCGACCTGGCCGGGCTTCAGCATGCTGGAGGAGACCTCCGCCAGCTCCTGGTACTTGCTCCGCTTGTGCAGAGTCTCCGACAGCTCGTAGGAGTGGTCGAAATGATCCTCGATCGCGCTCTTGCCACGCCCGGTGACGAAGATGAACTCCTCGATCCCGGCGGCCTTCGCCTCTTCGACCGCGTACTGGATGATCGGCTTGTCGACGACCGGCAGCATTTCCTTCGGCAGGGCCTTGGTCGCCGGCAGGAAGCGCGTGCCCAGCCCTCCGACCGGGAAGATCGCTTTGCGCACCCGCCTCTTCATGCCCGCTCCATGGGGAGTTCGTTTAGGCGGTGCCGCCGGCGCCGCGGCGCTTATTGCCATAGCCGGTCTGCCCTCGCAAGGCAGGGGTGACTATCGGCCTGGATTGCGGCGCCGCTGAGGCGGGGCAGGTTCGTGGCCGGCACCAGCCTCACCGCTCGCCCAGCAGCACATCCTTGGCCCGGTTGATCTGGGCGGCGAGATAGGTCGAGCCGCCGCGATCAGGGTGGTTCGCCAGCATCAGCCGGCGGTGGGCATCGCGGATCTGCGCGGACGTGGCGCCGTCGGTCAGATCCAGCACCTTGAGCGCCTCCGCCCGCGACAGACGGCCGCTGTCGGCGGCGGGCGGAGGGGCGCCGGCGATATCGCGCCAGCCCGGATGCTCGCGGTCGAGGAAGGTTTCCAGGACCTGGACCGTCGCCGGATCGGCCCCGGCCTCCGCCAGGAGCGCGGCCGTCTCCGCCATCGCCAGGTCCTCGAGCTGCCGCCCACGGAGCTGCCCGGCGATCACCTCGCCGGTCATCCGGCCGGTCGCATGGTCGAGCGCGACCCTGAGATAGGCGGTGTCGAGGGTGGATCCGCCGGTGGAGGCGGGGCCGCCTGGTGCCGTGCGGGTCGGGAAGAGGATCTGCCAGAGGCGTCGCCACCGGATCAGCAGCGGCAGGATGGCGCCGAGCGCCGCTCCCATGGCCTGGAAGTTGCCGCGCAGGAAAAGCGCGATCGCCAGCATTCCGAGCCCGGCGCCGCCGACCCACTTCACGCCGATGGCGAGCTTCCTCGGGCTGGCGGCCATGAAGGCGCGCGCCATCAGCCAAAGGCAGGCGAGGAAGACAAGGCCGCCGAGGAGATAGATCATCGGATCAGCCGAGCCGGTGGGTCAGCAGCAGCGCCGCGCCCCCCGCCCTTCGGGCATGGTGCTCGAGCGCCGCCCGCCCGCCCGCGGCGTAGACGGCGACGGCCGAGAGCAGCTCGCGGAGCTGCTTTGCCGAGCCGGCGTCGAACGGACAATAGGCACCTTTGCCGAGGCGGGCGATCTCCTGGAACACGCGCGCCGGCCGCTCGCCGCCACCCTCATGGAAAATGAAGGCGGGCACACCGAGAAGGCCAAGCGCGCCGGCCTGCTGGCAGACGGTGTCCGCATCCTCCTCGAAGGCGTCGCCGACGAAGACCAGCGCTGCGACGCGCCTTGCCTTGGCCTCCGCGACCGCATGGGCGAGCACGCGTTCGATCTGCGTCTGCCCGCCCTGGCAGTCGACGCCGGACATGTGGCGGAGAAGAGCATCGGACTCGGCGAGCCAGGGGCTGGCGAAGAAGTCGTGGAAGCCCCGGTAGTAGACGAGCTGCAGGTCGAGCCCGCCGAGCGCCTGGGTTTCCCGGAACATCTCCGCCTGGAGCTGCGCTGCCTGGTCCCAGGTAGGCTGTCGGCTGAGCGTCGCATCGAGCGCGAAGATCAGCCGGCCGCGAGCGCCGGCAGGCACGGGCCTGGGTGCTGCGCGCACCTTGGCGAGGAAGGCGTCGACGGTCGCCTGGCCCGAGGTCGGAAGCTTGGTGCCGCTCATGGCTCCACTATATAGGAACGTCTTAGGAGCCTGCCTGAGCAATGGCTATGGCCATCGCTCAGGCAGGCTCCTAACTCGCCGATGCCAGCGCCTGGGGCTGCGGCAGCTTGAGCGCCTCCAGCAGCATCCGCACCTCCTGGCGGGCGGCGACGTGGCTGAGCTTGAGCTGTCGGGCGGGCTCGGCTTCAGCCAGATCCAGCAGCGTCAGGCCCTTGAGGAACAGCTCGCGGAAAATGACGCGCTCCGAGAAGCCCGGCGCGAAGCGAAAGCCGATGCGCTTGGACAGCTTCTCCAGCACGTGGCCCATCTCGCGCTTGTTGCGGGCATCGAGCGCGGAGAGCCGGTTGCGCATGACGATCCAGTCGATCGAGCCACGGTCGCGAAGCGCGCGCTGCTTGCGGCTCTCCCACACCAGCTCGGCGTAGGCGCCCGGCCGTTGGATCGCCAGGGTCTCGGGGTCGAGCAGCGCCAGCACGTCGAGATCGACGAAGCTGTCGTTGAGCGGCGTCACCAGCGTGTCGGCATGGGCATGGCCGAGGCGGCCGAGGAAGTTGTCGGAGCCCGCGCAGTCGATCACCAGATAGTCCTGAGTCGCGGCGAGCTCATCGAAGGCCGCTTCGAAGCGCCGGCGTTCCTCGACGGCGGCCGCGGCGAGGTCGGTCGTCTCCGCGCGGGCGACCGGCACGTGGGTCGGCAGCGGCAGGCGGTCGGCGCCGAGGACGATGGCGCGCGCCGAGCGGTTGGCAGCATAGCGGGTCAGCGTGCCCTGGCGGGCATCGAGGTCGATCGAGCCGACCCGGTAGCCCTGACGCAGCAGCGCCACCACCAGATGCATGGCGGTGGTCGACTTGCCGGAGCCGCCCTTCTCGTTGCCGAGCACGATGACGTGGGCGCGGCTCATGGCTCGGCGCGCACCCAGACGGCGGTGTCGTGGAAGACCGCACCGCCGGCCGGCGGGCCGGCGTCGGATCCCACCAGCACGTTGATGCCGCGGCCTTCGAGATGGGCCGAGCTCGGCCAGACGCCCTCGGCGACGACGACACCGGGCCTGAGCCCGTCGAACAGTCGGGCGTGCAGGAGCACGTCGCCCCGCCGGTTGCCGATCCTGACCTTGCCGCCTTCGACGAGGCCGAGGCGGCCGGCGTCGTCCGGATGGATCAGCAGGCTCGGGCGGACCTCGCGCGCGATCGAGGTCGGCATCTCGGTGAAGCTCGAATTGAGGAACTGGCGTGCCGGCGAGGTGGTGAGCCGGAAGGGATGCGCGTCGCTCGCCCGCTCGATCGTATCCAGGTGATCGGGAAGCCGCGGCATGCCGGCGAAGTCCGGGCCGATCGCCTTCCAGTCCGGCATGAAGTGGAAGCGCTTGTCGGGCGTGGCGAAACCGTCGAGGTAGTGGGCGCGCTCGAAGGGCAGGGCGCAGTCGTGCCAGCGCGCCTCCTTCAACGTCGCCGCGTCCGGCAGACCGGAGGCCTCGAGCGTCCAGTCGACCAGCTCCCAGGCGGTCATCGCGAAGGCCGGATGCTCGGCGCCGAGCCTCGCCGCGAGGCCCTGCAGCACCTCGTGGTTGGACCTGCTCTGGCCATGCGGCTCGATCACCTTCGCGCCGATCTGGACGAAGCTGTGGCCGCCGCCCTGATAGACGTCGTCGTGCTCGAGGAAGGTGGTCGCCGGCAGCACGATGTCGGCGTATTTCACCGTGTCCGTCGGCAGCTGCTCGTGCACGCAGACGAACAGGTCCTCTCGGCTGAGGCCGGCGACGACTTTCGCCTGCTCGGGCGCCACCACCGCCGGGTTGGTGTTCTGAACGAGCATGGCGGTCACCGGCGGGCCGCCTTTAAGCGCGTCGGCCTCGCCGACCAGGACCGGGCCGATGCGGCTCATGTCGAGGCAGCGGATCTTCGGATCGACCCGGTCCAGCCCCTCGATCATCGTCTTGTTCCAGGGGTAGATGGCCGAGTTCGAATAGAGGGCCCCGCCGCCGCGATGCTGCCAGGCGCCGGTCAAGGCCGGAAGGCAGGTCGCGGCATGAACCTGGGCGGCGCCGTTCCTGGACCGGCTGAAGCCGTAGCCGACCCGCAAGAAGCTCTTCCTGGTCTGCCCATAGAGCCGGGCGAAGGCGACGATCTCGGCCGCCGGCACACCACAAATGGCCTCGGCCCATTCCGGCGTCCGGATCGCGTAGTGGGCCTCGACCTCGGCCGTGAAGTCGGTCATGCGGGCAAGGTAGTCGCGGTCGGCGTAGCCCTCCTTGAGGAGCACATGGGCGACCGCCGCGGCGAGCGCCCCGTCGGTTCCCGGCCGGACCATCAGGAAGACGTCGGCGGCCTCGGCGGTGCCGTTCCGGTAGACGTCGATGTGGACGAGCTTGGCGCCGCGCTCCTTCCGGGCACGGCTGACATGGGTCATGACGTTGACCTGGGTCGCGACCGGATTGCCGCCCCACATGACGATCAGGTCGGACTCGGCCATCTCGCGCGGATCGACGCCGCGCTTGGCGCCGTGGCCGGCGTTCCAGCCGGCATCGCAGAGCGCGGTGCAGATAGTCTTGTCCTGGCGCGAGTAGCCCATGACGTGGCGAAGCCGATTGATGCCGTCGCGCTGCACCAGCCCCATCGTGCCGGCGTAGTAGTAGGGCCAGACGGTCTCGCTGCCGAGCTTGGCGGCCGCCTTCAGGAAGGCGTCGGCGGTGCGGTCGAGGGCCTCCTCCCAGCCGATCTCGCGGAATTGGCCGGAGCCCTTAGGTCCCGTGCGGAGCATCGGGACCCGGAGCCGGTCCTTGTGGTGGACGCGCTCGGCGTAGCGCGCGGTCTTGGCGCAGACGACGCCCGCCGTATACGGGTTCTCGCCGGCGCCGCGGATGCGGCCGATGGTGTGGGCGTCGAGCCGCTCGACCTCGAGCGCGCAAGTGCTCGGGCAGTCGTGCGGGCAGACCGACGGGACGATGTCGAGAGGCATGGGTGGGATGCGGGCCGGTGCAGGAACGACCTCAACCATAGCCGCGTCCTCGGCATTTTGACAGCCGGTGGGAAGCGGCCGCCCGGCCGGCTCGCGCTTCCCCTTGACCCCGTCCGCGGCCGCCGCCAAGAGTGCCGGCCATGACGGAGACCGTGGACGCGGTGGTGGTAGGCGCCGGCGTGGTCGGGCTTGCGATCGCACGCGCTCTCGCCCGCGCCGGCCGCGAGGTGATCGTGCTGGAGGCGGCCGACGCCATCGGCACGGAGACCTCGTCGCGCAATTCCGAGGTCATCCACGCCGGGATCTACTATCCGCCCGGCAGCCTGAAAGCCAAGTTCTGTGTCGCCGGCCGCGATGCGCTCTACCGCTTCGCCGCCGAGCGCGGCGTGCCGCACCGGCGCTGCGGCAAGCTGATCGTCGCCACCGGCGAGTCGCAGCGTCCGGGGCTGGAGAAGCTCAGGACTCTCGCGGCGAAGAACGGGGCCGGCAACCTCGCGTGGCTGTCGGCGGCGGAGGCGCGCGCGATGGAGCCGGCGCTCTCGTCGGTCGGCGCGCTGTTCTCGCCGATGACCGGCATTGTCGACAGCCACGCTTTCATGCTGGCGCTTGAGGGTGAGGCCGAGGACCGGGGCGCCATGATCGCCTTTCTTTCGCCGGTCATGGGCGGTCGTGTCGGCCACAACGCGATCGAGATCGAGGTCGGCGGCGCCGAGCCGATGCGCCTTCGCTGCAGGACCCTGGTGAACTCGGCCGGGCTACATGCGCAGACGCTCTCGCACCGGTTCGAGGGCCTCGATCCGAGGTCGGTGCCGCCGATCTATCTCGCCAAGGGCAACTACTACGTTCTGACCGGCGTGAGGCCGCCCTTCTCGCGGTTGATCTACCCGGCGCCGGAGCAGGCCGGGCTCGGCATCCATGTCACCCTCGACCTGGCCGGGCAGATGCGCTTCGGCCCGGATGTCGAGTGGGTGGACGAGATCGCCTACGACGTCGATCCGCGCCGGGCCGATGCGTTCTACGCGGCGATCCGCACCTATTGGCCGGGATTGCCTGATGGCGCGCTGGCGCCCGGATATTCCGGGATGCGCCCGAAGCTGCAGAAGCCGGGCGAGCCCGCCCGGGACTTCCTGGTGCAGGGCCCGCGCGAGACCGGCGTTCCCGGCCTGGTCAATCTCTACGGCATCGAGTCGCCGGGGCTCACCGCCTCGCTCGCCATCGCCGATCATGTGGTGGATCTGCTGAAGCGCTGACCCGAACCCCGGGCCCGCCGGGCGACCAAGGGCTAGAGCATCCCCCGGAGCGCGAGGTGGGCGCCGAGGGCGAGCAATCCCAGGAAGAAGCAGCGTCGGAACACCTCCGGGCTGATCCGGCCGCGGAGCCACTGCCCCAGCCACAGGCCGCCCAGCGCCGGCGCCAGCGCCAATAGCGAGAGGCCGGCGTCGGTGCCGTCGAAGGCGCCCTCGCGGGCGAGGCTCAAGGCCAGCGCCACCGTCGAGACGGTGAACGAAAGCCCGAGGGCCTGGACGAGATCGTCTTTGCCGAGGCCGAGCGCCTGGAGATAGGGGACGGCCGGGATGACGAAGACGCCGGTCGCGGCGGTGACCAGGCCGGTCGCCGCGCCGACCGCCGGGGCGAGCCCGCGCTCCCACGCAGAGGGGACGGCGAGACGGAGCGTGGTCAGGCCGAGCAGCGCGTAGACCATCAGCGCCGCGCCCAGCGCCGTCGACGCCCCGCCGGCGTTGGCGCCGGTCAGGAGACCGCTGCCAGCCCAGGTCCCGACGCAGACGCCGAGCATCATCGGCCAGAACCTCAGGGCGAGAGCGGCGAAACTCGGCCCGGCGGCAAGCTGCCAGAGGTTGGTGACGAGCGAGGGGACGACCAGCAGCGCGGCGGCTTCAGCCGGCGTCATCGCGAGGCTGAGGAGGCCGACTGCGATGGTCGGCAAGCCCAAGCCGATGACGCCCTTGACGCACCCCGCGACGAGGAAGGTGAGGAGGATGACCGGAAGAAGAGGATCTGGCACCGACGGTAGAGTGGCCGTCGTCGATCCGGCGTGCAACTCCCGGGCGCTCAGGCGGGGGCCGCGGTCCTCAGCTTGTCCAGGTAGTTGTCGACCAGGAACTCGAGCGCATCGACGATCTCGCGGGGGAGACCGCGGGGGTTGCCCTTCACGTCGTGGCGGATCATGGCGCGGATCGACTCGACCTCGATCTTGACGATCTTGAGGAGGCGCTGGTCGGGGTGGGCCTTGCAATCGATCACGCGGCAGATCAGGTCGGCGACCCGTGACACCGCCGGATAGCCGAAACTTGCCCCTTCGCCCTTGAGGTCGTGGCAGAGTTCGTAGATCTGACGCCCGGTTTCCGGTTGCGCGGGTTCGGCCAGGAGTTGGTGCGTAAGCTGGTGAAGCTTGTCGAGCGAGACGCCGACGATCTTCTTGTAGTCGACCTTGCTCTGGTGTTCTTTGACGGCGTCGTCCGCCTTTTTGATCATGCGGTCGCCGGCCCCGGGGGTTCCGTGGCCGGTCTTGTCGAGAAGCACGCGAGGCGGCTTGAGGAATTGAACCATGGCCGCCCCGCTTATCTCATATTCATTTGGCAGCCAATCATATCTGGCCCCGTAACGTGGATTTGACCACTTTTCCGTAATTGTTCTTGGGCAGTTCCTGCACGAACCGATAGGCCTTCGGTCGCTTAAACTTGGCAATTTGATCCAGGCACAAGCGGTCGAGGGTGGATTCCTCGACCGACGTTCCCGTGCGGCAGACGACGAAGGCGACGACCTCCTCGCCCCAGTCCGGGTGGGGTCGGCCGACGACGGCGGCTTCGACGATGTCGGGGTGGCGCAGCAGAACCTCCTCGACCTCGCGCGGGTAGATGTTGGCGCCGCCGGAGATGATCAGATCCTTCGATCGGTCCTTGAGGGTGAGGAACCCGTCCTCGTCGACGACACCGACATCCCCAGTGTGGAGCCAGCCGCCCTTCAGAGTCTCGGCGGTCGCCTCCGGGCGGTTCCAGTAGCCGGTCATCACCTGGGGCCCGCCGACGAGGATTTCGCCGATCTCGCCGGCCGGGAGCGGCCGGTCGTCGCCACCGGCGATCCGGAGCGCGACGGTCGACTGGCGGATGCCGGCCGAGGCGACGCGCGCCTCCCACCGCGGGTGCTCGCGGTCGGCGATGAGTGCCTTCGGCAGCGAGGTGATGGTCATCGGGCTTTCGCCCTGGCCGTAGATCTGGGCCAAGCGCGGTCCCAGAACGTCGATCGCGCGCTTGAGGTCGGCGACGTACATCGGGGCGCCGCCATAGATGATGGTCTTAAGGCCGGGGACGCCGGAGGCGGCGACGGCGGGATGGGCGACGAGCCGGGAGACCATGGTGGGAGCGGCGAACATGGCGACCCCCCGGTGATGGTCGAGGAGCACGGCGATCTCCGCCCCGTCGAACCCGCCGGAGACCGGGATCACCTGCTTCGCCGCCGCCGCGACGTTGGGAAGCGCATAGAGTCCGGAGCCGTGGGAGAGCGGCGCCGCGTGCAGCATGGAGTCGCCGGGGCCGACGGTGTCGACGTCGGCGAAGTAGCAAAGCGTCATCGCCAGGAGATTGGCGTGGGTCAGCATGGCGCCCTTCGGTCGCCCAGTGGTGCCGGATGTGTAGAAGATCCAGGCGAGATCCGACGCGGCTTGCGCGACCGGCGCTCCTGGTGCCTCGGCTGCCAGCCGCTCGAACTCCGACGATCCGACCGTGACTTCGGCCGGACGGGTGCCCGCCTCGGACGCGGCCGTCGCCACGGTCTCCGCCATGTCGTCGGTCGCCACCGCGATCCGCGCGCCGCAGTCGGCGAGAATGTAGGCGATCTCCTTCGCATGCAGCCTGGCGTTGACGGGAACCGCGGCGAGCCCGGCCCACCAGGCGCCGTAGAGGAGTGGGAGGTAATCGAGGTGGTTCCGCATCACCAGCGCCACCCGGTCGCCGGGGGCTAGGCGGAAGCGCCGCCGGAGGCCCTCCCCAAGCGCCCCGGCGCGCCGGGCGAAGTCGGCGTAATCCAGGCGGTCCTCGGTGCCGAGGGCCAGCCCCGGGCGGTCGCCATGGGCGCGGGCGGCGCGCAGCAGGGCTTCAGCGAGGTTCATCGAGGGTCCTGGATCGGGCCGGGTGCGGCGGAGGGTGCGACAAATATCATGCTTGATCGCTCGGCGGTTTATTGCAACTGATTATCAATAACTCATGCTCGGAAGCGGCTGCCATGCGCAAGCTCGTCCTCGCCCTGCCTCTCGCCCTCGGCCTTGCCCAGACTCCGGCGACGGCGGAGGAGGTGAATCTCTACTCCTACCGCCAGGAGGCTTTGATTAAGCCTCTCCTGGATGCCTTCACGCGGAAGTCCAAGATCAAGGTCAACCTCATTTCCGGCGGCGAAGACGCGCTGATCGAGCGGCTCAAGGCGGAGGGCGCGGCGAGCCCGGCCGACCTCCTGATGACGGTCGATGCCGGCCGCCTCATCCGGGCGAAGGAGCTCGGCTTGTTTCAGCCGGTCAAGTCTCCGGGGATCGAGGAGGTTGTTCCGCCTCAACTTCGCGATCCCGAGGGGAACTGGACGGCGCTCTCGGTCCGGGCCCGGCCGATCATGTATGCGGCCGATCGGGTCAATCCCTCCGTGCTCTCGACCTACGAGGATCTGGCGAGCGCGAAGTGGAAGGGCAAGGTCTGCGTCCGCTCGTCCTCGCACGTCTACAACCAGTCCATGCTCTCGGCGATGATCGAGGCGGTCGGTTCGACCAAGGCGGAGGCCTGGGCCAAGGGCCTCGCCGACAACCTCGCCCGCACGCCGCAGGGCGGCGACCGCGACCAGCTGAAGGCGCTTGCTGCGGGCGAGTGCGACGTGGCGCTGGTCAACACCTACTACCTCGCCGGGATGCTGGCATCCAAGGACCCGGCGGACCGGGCGGTGGCCTCCAAGGTCAAGGTGTTCTGGCCGAACCAAAGCGACCGTGGCGTGCACGTCAACGTCTCCGGCATCGCCGTCACCAAGAGCGCTCGGAACATCCTGCAGGCGGTGGCGCTGATCGAGTTCCTGCTCTCCGACGAGGCGCAGAAGATCTATGCCGAGGTGGTCGGCGAGTTCCCGGTCAAGGCGGGGATCGCACGCTCCTCGCCGGTCGCGTCCTTCGGCACCTTCAAGGCCGAGACGGTGACGCTCGCCTCTCTCGCCAGACACAACGCCGAGGCCGTCCGCATCTTCGACCGCGTCGGCTGGCGCTGACCTCGACCCGTGCCGGGTCAGAGTCTGTTCGCCCGGGAGGCGAGGGCATTCTATTCTCGGGCGTGATTGTCATTTTCGACCTTGAGCTGACCGCTTGGCCGGGGTCGGCCGCGCGCAACTGGAGCGGCCCCGGCGAGCATCCGGAGATCATCCAGATCGCCGCCGTGCGTCTCGATGCGGGGCTGCATGAGTCCGCCGCCCTCGACGTCGTGGTGAAACCCAGGCTCAATCCGATCCTCAGCGACTACATCATCGCGTTGACCGGCCTGACCCAGGAGAGGGTCGATCGCGAAGGCGTCGATCTCGCCGCCGCGCTGACGCTCTTCGCCGACTTCGCCTCGGGTGCCCGAGCGATCCTCTCCAACGGCGGCGACCGCAGGTACATCCAGCGCAACGTCGCGCTCGCCGGGATCGAGGACCCGCTCGCCGCCATGCCTTTCGCGAGCCTTGGCGGGCATTTTCGTCGGGCGGCGAGGAGCGCCGCCCATGTCGTCTCCTCGGCCTTGCCGGAGGTATTCGGATTCGCGGCGCCCGGTCGCGCCCATGACGGCCTCGCCGATGCGCGCGCCGTTGCCGAGGCGGTGAAGCGGACGCTTCCCCGCGGAGGCCTGTCGGAGCTGATCCGATCCCTGTCGGGCGCCCCGCCGGAATAGCCGATCGAAGCCCGTTGAGCCCGCGTCGGCGATCGGGGCCCGGCAGGCCGGTCCATCGGAGTCTTTGCGACTCGGGCGCCGCTTGCGTATAGAGTGCGGCATCGATGCGCACGCTCTACCACCTCTGGCTCTCCGCCGGGTCACGCAAGGTCCGGCTCGCGCTCGCCGAGAAGAACCTGTCGTTCGAGATGAAGGTCGAGAAGACCTGGGAGCGCCGTCCGGAGTTCCTGGACATGAATCCGGCCGGCGAGGTTCCCGTGCTGGTCGAGGATTCCGGCGCACAGGTCGTCCATGCCGGACCGATCTGCGAGTATCTGGACGAGGTCTATCCGGAGCGGGCGCTGATTCTCGGCGACTCGACCGAGCGCGCCGAGGTGCGCCGGCTGGTCGCCTGGTTCGACGACAAGTTCGACCGCGAGGTGTCGCGGGCCCTGATCGAGGAGAAGATGATGAAACGCTTCCTCGGGCTCGGCACGCCCAACAGCCAGGCGATCCGGGACGGGATGAAGGCGTTGCACATCCATCTCGACTACGTCTCCTATCTCGCCGAGCGGCGCTCCTGGCTCGCCGGCGACCGGCTGACGCTGGCCGACGTCGCTGCCGCGGCTCATCTCTCCGCCCTCGACTACACCGGCGACGTTCCCTGGGAGGACCACCCGGAGGCGAAGGAGTGGTACGCGCGGATGAAGTCGCGCCCCTCCTTCCGGCCGATCCTCGCCGACCACATCCCGGGGGCGCCGCCGCCCAAGCACTACGCCGATCTAGACTTCTAGGGGCACCGGCGCACGATCCGGATAGGCGCGAGCGCGTGCCCGCGCCACCATGGCCGCCATGCCTAAGACGTTGGAACGCCGCCTATCCGATCTTCCCTGGCCTGGGATCGCCGGAGAGCTGACGGCCCGGGGGCACGTCACCACCGGGCCGTTGCTGGATGCGTCCACCTGCCGGGAGGTCGCCGCATGGTATGCCGAGGACGCGCGGTTCCGCAGCCGTGTCGTCATGGAGCGGCACGCCTTTGGACAGGGCGAGTACAAGTATTTCGACTATCCGTTGCCCGAGGAGATCGCCACCCTTCGCGAGTCCCTCTACCGGCGCCTGGCGCCGATCGCCAATGCCTGGGCGGAGGCGCTGGGGACCGGCGTCACGTATCCGCCGACGCTCGAGGGCTACCTCGATCGCTGCCATCGTGCCGGCCAGGCCCGGCCGACGCCGTTGCTCCTCCGCTACGAAGAGGGTGGCTACAACTGCCTGCATCAGGATCTCTACGGCGCGCTCGTCTTTCCGCTGCAGGTGACCATTCTCCTGAGTGATCCCGAGCGCGATTTCGACGGCGGCGAGTTCGTGCTGGTCGAGCAGCGGCCGCGTCAGCAATCACGAGCCGAGGTCGTGCGGCTCAGCCAGGGCGAGGCGGTGGTCTTCGCCGTCCGGCGACCGGCCGAGACGGAGCTCCCGCGGCGTCCATCGCGCGTTCCTCCGCCACGGCGTCAGCCGCCTTCGCCGGGGCCGACGATTCGCCCTTGGCATCATTTTCCACGACGCGACCTGATCTGATCTCGCCCTGTGGGCGCCATGCCCGGCGCACACCACTTTCGCCAGATGTGCCGGTAGCCGGCCTCGACGAGGCGGGTATAGCTGCCGAGGTCGGCGACGACGGAAGCCGAGAGCCGCTGCCGGAGCGTCCCTCTCAACTCTGCCAGTGTCGCGACCTCGGCCGCCCGCTCCGTTGCGAGTGTCACGTAGGCGTCCTCGTTGCCGGCGAGCCAGTCGGGAAGGCTGAGCGCGGTCAGGATCGAGGCGCTGCTTCGTCCCGGCGCCGACTGGGCGACCAGCGCGATCACCGGCACGCCCATGAGAATGGATTCGAAGGTGGTGACGCCGCCGTTGTTGGGGAAGGGATCGAGGGTGATGTCGGCCTCTCCCATCGCGGCGAGATGCTCGGCCCGTCCGGTGCGCCCGCGCAGCTCGATGCGGGCCAGGTCGACGCCGTGGCGCCCGAAGGCGGCGAGCAGTCGCCGACGCACGTCCTCGTCGTCGAGCGCCGAGTCCTTCATCAGGAGGCGCGCGTCCGGTCTGGCGGCGAGAATCCGTCCCCAGGTCGCGAGGACGCCGTCGGTAATCTTAGCGATGCGGTTGAAGCTGCCGAAGGTGAACGGTGCGCCAGCGGCGGCCGGCGACGGCGAGACCGCCGGCACGCCCGCCGGCACCTCGAAGGGGATGAAGCAGGGGAGATCGTAGATGGCCTCGGCGAACAGCGGGCGCGCCTCCGCCGGCACGACGACGGGGTCGGCGAAGAAATAGTCGATGGTGGGAAGCCCGGTCCCGGTGCCGTAGCCGAAGCCGGTGACCTGGACCGGTGCCGGCTTGCGGGCGAAGACAGGAAGCTTGTGGCCGGCCGAGTAGCCGGAGAGGTCCACAAGGATGTCGACGGCGTCCTCGCGGATCTGATCGGCGAGCGCGTCGGCGGTGAGGCCGATCGTCGATCGCCAGAGGTCGCTGGCGGCGCGGAAGGTCCGGGTCCGGTCGTCCTCGTGGACGACACCGGAATAGCAGACCACCGCGACCTGCGTGCGGTCGTGATGGAGGAGCATCGGCCCGAACAGGTTCGCCGCCGAATGGGCGCGGAAATCAGCGGAGACGTAGCCGACGCGGAGACGCCGCTCGGGGTCGCGAAGATTGGTGTGCGGCCGGATTGCCGCCGCGTGCCGGCGGCCATGACGGAGATACCACCGGCGGCGCTCCGCCTGATGCTCGGCGAAGCCGATCCCGGGCAGCAGATCGAGCGCGAAGACGATGTTGCCGTGGGCGGCTTCGTGCTGCGGATCGACATGGAGGGCGCGACGGTGGAGGCGGATGGCCTCTTCCGTCCGTCCACCGGTCTGAAGCGCGATCCCAAGATCGTTGAGGGCATCGGTGTGCTCGGGCGAGAGCGCGACGGCCCGGCGGAAGCGGCGCGCCGCCTCTCCGATCTGCCCATCGCTCAGGCGGAGAAGCCCTATGTTGACGTGGGGGGCGGCGTAGTCCGGCCTGGCCGCGAGCGCCCGCAACAGGCAGCGTTCCGACCGCTCAATGCTTCCGAGGGCGAGCTCCGCCGTCCCGCTGCTGTTCAGGACCTCGGGGAAGTCGGGCTTCACCGCCAGCGCGTGCCGATATGCCGCCAGCTCCTCTTCCGATCGGCCGAGATCCAGGAGCGTGTCGCCCAGGCTGCAATGGGCCTCGCTGAATCCCGGCTGCCGCCGGATCGCCGCGCGGAAGCTGTCGGCCGCCTCCGTCCGGTTCCCGAGCTGCCGCAGGGCGGTGCCGAGATTCACGTGGAGCGCGGCATTCTCCGGATCGAGCCTGAGCGCCGTCCGGAAGCTCGCCGCCGCGGCCGCCGAATGCCCCTGCAAGAGCCGGACGACGCCGAGATCGATGTGGATCGCCGCGACCGCCGGCTGCAGCTTCGCCGCCTTCTCGAGGTGGCCGGCGGCGTCGGCGAGCCGGCCGAGATGGCGGAACGCGGTCGCGAGGGAGAAATGGGCATCGGCCCAATCCTTCTTCAACTTGACCGCCGCCTTGAGGCGCTCGACCGCTTCGGGCCAGCGGCCGAGCTCGATCAGGGTGACGCCGAGGTTCCTCAAGGTCTCCGGATCGCCGGGCGCGATCTTCAGGACCTGCTCGAAGAGGCCGGCGGCCTCGGCGTGCTGCCCCTGGCGTCCATGGATCGCTCCGAGGATGCGCAGCGCATCCCGGTTCCTAGGATCGCCGGCGAGGACCGTCCCGCAGGCGCTGGCTGCTTCCATGAGCCTGCCGGCGGCGTAGTGGGAGGCGGCGAGGCGAAGCATGGTGGCCACCATATCATGCGGGAGATCGGCGCGATCGCGCGCGGCCGTGCCGATCGGGAGGCGGCGTTCAGGGCCGCACGATGGCCCGGATGATGTGGCGGGCACGATCATCCCATGTGATCCGCCGATCGGCGACCGACGGTTCGATCGGAGGTGGCGCCGGCCTGACGTCGACGCGGTCTATGTCGTGGGCGAACGTCCCTAGCCGATTCGCCGGCCGCGCCGTACCAACGGTGGCTCAGCCGTGGCCGTTACCCGGCCGGTCGAGGGCGTAGCCGGCGGAGCGGACGGTGCGGACCAGGTCCGCCTCGCCCTCGGCGTTGATTGCGAGACGAAGCCGGCGGATGTGGACATCGACGGTCCGCGGCTCGACATAGACCTCGCTGCCCCAGACGGCGTTCAAGAGCTGCTCGCGGGAGAACACGCGGCCCGGGTGCTCGAGCAGGTGGCGGAGCAGCCGAAACTCGGTCGGCCCGAGATGGATGTCGCGGCCGTCGCGGCGGACCCGGTGCGCGGCGAGATCCATCACCAGGTCGGCGAACTCCAGCCGCTCGCCCGCCATTGACGGCCGCGAGCGGCGGAGCAGCGCGCGCACCCGGCTCACCAGCTCGGTCGGACTGAACGGCTTGGTCACGTAGTCGTCGGCGCCGCCGTCGAGGCCGCGGATCTTGTCGCTCTCCTCGGCTCGTGCCGTCAGCATGATGATCGGTGTGCCCCGCGTGTCCGGGCGGCGGCGCAACCGCCGGCACACCTCGAGTCCGGAGACGTGCGGGACCATCCAGTCGAGCAGGATCAGATCGGGCTTGAGCTCGGCCGCCTGCAGCAGCGCCTCCTCGCCGTCCCGCGCCTCGGCGACGCGAAAGCCCTCGCGCTCGAGGTTGTAGCGAAGGAGCGTGACGAGGGCGCCCTCGTCTTCGACCACCAGGACCAGCGGGCTCGTCACTTCAGGATCTGCGGGCATCGGGCGCCACGACGGCGAAGCTCGTCTGGTCGCCCTTCGGCCTCGCCTCGGCGATGGTGCGGCCGACCACCTGGAAGTGGATGGTCTCGGCGATGTTGGTCGCATGGTCGCCGATCCGCTCCAGGTTCTTGGCGATGAACAAAAGGTGCGTGCAGGGCGTGATGTTGCGCGGATCTTCCATCATGTAGGTCAGGAGCTCGCGGAAGAGGCTGGAGTACATCGCGTCCAATTCCTCGTCGCGCTGCCAGACCTGGATGGCGCGGGCGGTGTCGGAAGAGGCGAAGGCATCGAGCACGTCCTTGACGATGAGGCGGGCAAGCTGACCCAGTCGGACTACGCCGTTGACGCTGGGCACCGGCGGGAACTGGATCAGCGCCGGCACACGCTTGCCGACGTTGGCGGCGTAGTCGCCGATGCGCTCGAGGTCGGCGGCGATCTTGAGGGCCGAGAGTATGGTGCGGAGGTCGCTCGCCATGGGCTGGCGGAGCGCCAGCATCTTGACGACGGACTCGTCGATCTGGCGTTCGAGGGAATCGACCGCGACATCGGAGGCGACGCAGCGCTGGCCGAGCTCGGCGTCGCGCGCGCCCACCGCCTGGAGCGCCTGGCCGAGTTGAACCTCGACGAGTCCCCCCATCTCGCTGATCTCGGCCTTCAGCCGCTTGAGCTGCTCGTCATAGGCACGGACGATGTGCTCGGAAGCCATGACATTCCCTCGGGTTACCGATCCCGTCTCTAGCCCGAATTATTCATCGGGGCGCTGATATTGGGCTGGCGGATGTAGCGTAATCCGTTGATTTCGTGTAAGATTTTGGTGTCTAGACAAAGTCTTCCACGCCTCGCCGGAGTGCCACACCCGCCATGCAGGACGATAGCCTTCTG
>SHVZ01000044.1 GCA_009694025.1 Alphaproteobacteria bacterium
CTCGTCGAACTCAAGGCTCACATCAACGCCTTCATCACCGCATACAACGACACCGCAAAACCCTTTGCATGGACCAAATCCAAGGTCCATCAAAAGCGCCTCAAAGCCCATTTCGCGGATCAGTGATTCCGGGTACTAGCCATGCCCTTTCGCCGTCGCCGATGGCCGGCCTATAATCGCAGCCAGCTCAAATACTAAGGGAGACTTCAATGCGTTTCCTCGCGACAGGCCTGCTCGCGGCGTCGCTGGCCTTGGCCGGCACGGCGCAAGCCCAGCAGAAGCCGGGCGAACTCACGGTCGCCATGACCCAGTTCCCCTCGACGCTCAACCCGCATATCGACTCGATGCTGGCGAAGACGATCGTGCTGCACATGACGCAGCGGCCGCTCACCACCTATGACGAGAAGTGGCAGGCGATCTGCCTCCTCTGCACCGAGCTGCCGACGATCGAGAACGGCAAGGCGGTTCCGGTCGACCTGCCCGAGGGCAAGAAGGGGGTGAAGGTCACCTACACCATCCATCCGAAGGCGACTTGGGGCGACGGCACGCCGGTCACCACCAAGGACGTGCTGTTCACCTACGAGGTCGGCAAGAACCCGGATACCGGCGTCGCCAACATGGAGCAGTTCCGCGAGATCGTCGGGATCGAGGTCAAGGACGACAAG
The DNA here is from genome assembly GCA_009694025.1 of Alphaproteobacteria bacterium. GTDB lineage: Bacteria > Pseudomonadota > Alphaproteobacteria > SHVZ01 > SHVZ01 > SHVZ01. The sequence continues at coordinate 666 of SHVZ01000044.1, forward strand.
ACCTTCACCGTCACCAAGGACAAGCTGAAGTTCACCTACAACCTGATGAACGATTTCCGCCTGCTCCCGGCGCACATCGAGAGCGCCAACTTCAATCCGGCCCAGGCGGCCGAATACAAGAAGCGGACCGCCTTCGACACGGCGACGACCAATCCCGGCCTGTTCTTCGGGCCCTACAAGATCGCCGAGATCGTCACCAGCTCGCACGTCGCCTTCGAGCCGAACCCGACCTGGTTCGGCGAGCCGGCGAAGTTCAAGCGCATCGTCTTCAAGGTGATCGAGAACACCGCGGCGATGGAAGCCAACCTCTTGTCGGGCTCGGTCGACTACATCATGGGCGAGCTCGGCATCACCATCGACCAGGGCATCGCGTTTCAGAAGCGCAACCCCGACAAGTACAATTACGACTTCAAGCCGGGGCTGGTGTACGAGCACATCGACCTGAACCTCGACAACCCGCTCTTGAAGGACAAGCGTGTCCGCCAGGCGCTCCTGCTCGCGATCAACCGCGACCAGATCGTCCAGCAGCTGTTCGAGGGCAAGCAGCCGGTCGCGCACACCAACATCAATCCGCTCGACTGGATCTACGACAAGGACGTCAAGACCTACCGCACCGACCAGAAGAAGGCGGCGGAGCTCCTTGACGCCGCCGGCTTCAACGTCATGAAGGAAGGCTACCGCCACAACGCGGCGGGCGATCGGCTCCGCTTCGAGCTGATGACGACGGCCGGCAACCGCTCGCGCGAGCTGGTGCAGCAGGTGCTGCAGAGCCAGTGGAAGTCGGTCGGCGTCGAGATCGTGATCAAGAACGAGCCGGCCCGCGTCTTCTTCGGCGAGACCACCAAGGAGCGCAAGTACACCGGCATGGCGCTGTTCGCCTGGATCTCCTCGCCGGAGAACGTGCCGCTGACCATCCTCAGCTCCAAGCACATCCCGACCAAGGAGAACAACTGGGCCGGCCAGAACTACACCGGCTACAAGAACCCGGAGATGGACACGCTGCTCGAGGCGATCGAGGTCGAGCTCGACAAGGGCAAGCGCCTCGCGCTGTGGACCAAGTTCCAGGCGATCTACGCCGAGGACCTGCCGGTCCTGCCGCTGTTCTTCCGCGCCGAGCCCTTCATCGTGCCGAAGTGGCTGAAGGGCATCGTTCCGACCGGGCACCAGTACGGCACCACCATGTGGTCGCAGAACTGGGCGGCCAACTGACGTGATACAGGCCGGCGGAGAAACGACCCTCCGCCGGCCGTCTCCCCCGATGGCGCGTCCATGACCCGGTTCCTCTCGATCCGCTTTCTGCAGGCGGCGATCGTCGTCCTCGTCATGTCGTTCGTCGTCTACGGGCTGATCGGCCTGATGCCCGGCGATCCGATCGACATCATGCTCTCGGGCGACCCCAACATGACCTCCGCCGATGCCGCCCGGCTCCGGGCCGTCTACGGGCTCGACCGGCCGCTCTTCGAGCGTTACCTCGGATGGCTCGGCGGCGCCGTCGGCGGCGACTTCGGCTACTCCCGCCAGCACCACCAGCCGGTGCTCACCATCGTGCTGCCGCGGCTCCTCAACACCCTCTACCTGATGATCTTCGCCTTCCTGATCTCGGTCGCGGTCGCGATCCCGGCCGGCGTCTACGCCGCCCGCCACCCGCGTTCGCTGGTCGACCAGGCGATCAATCTCTTCTGCTTCGCCGGCATCTCGCTGCCGGTGTTCTTCCTGGCCCTGTTGTTGATCATCCTGTTCGCCGTCGTTCTCAGGGTGCTTCCGGCCGGCGGTATGACGACGGTCGGCGAGAGCTCGTTCGGCGACCGGGTGCGCCATCTGGTCCTGCCGGTCGCGACGCTCACCATCGCCAACATCGCCCAGGTCACGCGCTACGTCCGTTCCGGCATGATCGAGGTCTTGCGCGAGGACTACATCCGCACCGCCCGCGCCAAGGGCGCCGACGAGAACCGGGTGGTGTGGCGGCACGCGCTCCGCAACGCGATGATCCCGACGGTGACGATCATGGCGCTCGAATGCGGCACGCTGCTCTCGGGCGCGCTGATCACCGAGACGATGTTCTCCTATCTCGGCATGGGGAAGCTGATCTTCGACTCGATCCTCGCCAACGACTTCAACGTGGCGCTGATCGGGCTGCTCTTCGCCTGCAGCGTCACGCTCCTGCTCAATCTGGTTGCCGACGTCCTGTACGCGGCGCTGGACCCGCGCATCTCCTACCGGTGAGGCGCCCATGGCGTCCGTGACCTCGACCGAGACCGCCGCCCGCGCCGCCGACGATGCCGCGCTGCCGCCGCCGACGCGGCCGGCGCTCCTGGTCTGGCGCCGCTTCCGCCGCCACCCGGCGGCGCTGATCGGCGCCGGCGTGCTGATCTTTCTCGCGCTGCTCGCGGTCCTGGCGCCGGTCATCGCCGGCTGGCGCGGCCAGGACCACGAGGCGGTCGATCTGTTCAACCGCTTTCAGCCGGCCTCGGCCGCCCATCCGCTCGGCACCGACGATCTCGGCCGCGACCTTCTGCTCCGGCTGATCTACGGCGGGCGCATCTCGCTGTTCGTGGGGCTGGTAACCGCCTGCCTCACCGCGTCCCTCGGCACCACCATCGGGCTCGTCTCCGGCTGGTATGGCGGGCGGGTGGATGCGTTCCTGATGCGGCTTTGCGACGGCTGGATCGCGCTGCCGCTCCTGCCCGTGCTGATCGTGCTGGCCGCCGTCGACCCGACCAAGGTCGGCCTGCCCGCGGCGATCGCCAAGTCGCCGGACTTGAGCCTCTACCGTATCGTGCTGATCATCTCGCTGGTCGCCTGGACGACTTCGGCGCGGCTGGTCCGCGGCGTCACCTTGTCTCTGAAGACCCGCGACTTCGTCCAGGCCGCGGTCGCGCAGGGCGCGTCCACCGCGCGCATCCTCTTCGTCCACATCCTGCCGAACGCGCTCTCCCCGATCCTGGTCGCGGCCACGCTCGCCAGCGGCAACATCATCCTCCTGGAATCGACCTTGAGCTTCCTCGGCCTCGGCATCCAGCCGCCGGTCGCGAGCTGGGGCAACATCCTGACCAACGCCCAGGAGATCATCTGGTCGCAGCCGATGCAGGCGATCTATCCGGGTGTCCTCATCTTCGCCACGGTGATCTCCCTCAACTTCGTCGGCGACGGGCTGCAGGATGCGTTCGATCCGAGGACCGAGGGGCGGTAGGTGAGGACCAGCGGGGGCGGTGGTCGACGACGCCGGCACCTCAGGAAGCTTGCGACGGTCGCCTCAGCACGGCCTTCCCGGAGCGGATAAGATTAAGGTCCATGCGGGCATCCATGCCGACCACTCCATACCGGATGCGTCCGACTTCCTCGAGTGTCGCTTCCGCTTGTTCCGGCGCAACCTCCCAGCAATTCGCCGCGGAGAGGTAGCGCACCCACGGATTTTCATGCCGAAGGTTCGGAAGGAGCACGTCGATCGCCGACCGAGACCACAGCTCGTCGACAATTTTTGTCATTTTGGCTAAGCGGCGATTGTAGGACCTCGTCAGACAGTTATCGCCGTCTTCTCCCATGAGGATAGCCAAGTCGATGTAGCGTTCGCGGAGGGCTTCCCCCGACAGATCCTTGAGATTTGCCATCATTTGAGCACTCCCGCTTCGCGAAGCACTTCTAACCCGACCCGCCGATGCTCCTCAATCGACTTTCCGCGCAGCCACTGACGCCACGAACGTCCTCCGAGTTCGAATCTCCCCCTTGTCATAAAGCTCGTGATCAGCCAATGCCTGCCGCGCGGCGCCCGCACGATGTTTTCCGTGTTGTTCACTTCCTGCTCGGAGAAACCTAACTTCTGCTCCACGAGATGATGCCAGTCGTAGAAAGAGCCGGCCGACCCATACACCTCCTCGAACGCGTCATGCGAATCAAACTCACGATAAACCGGGTCGGCGACGAGTTCCTCCCATTCTTTCGGTGGATCCAGGAATGATTCAAACTGCGGCAGCACCCTGTTGACGGCGACTACCCAGTCCACGAGGTCGTGCCAAACTGGCGAGTTGCGGCCCTCAAACGCCAGGCTGCGCATCAAGGTCTCAAGCGACACGGCAAAGAACACGAGTGCGCCTGACTTCGATTTGGGAAGTTTCGGCGGCTTGTCCCCGCCGGCGGCGAGTACGAGGAGGGCGTCCGGATCGCCAGCGTCTGCAAGGAGGCGGCGCGCGTCCTCTGCCAGACGGCCAACCTTTTGTTCTTCCTCCTCAGTGAGGAGTTCTTCGCCGGGGTTTTCCTGGTGATCGCCTGAGTTCGGATCATCCGTCCACTGCCCACCATCGGGATGGCCACGGGAGACGCGCGGCTGGTCCGGATCGAACTTGCGTTCCAAGGCGACGCGATCGAGCCAGGCCTCGACGTCGATCGGAGGGTTGCCGCGGTGGTGCGCCGGGCCCCAGCGGAGGTAGCGAAGGCCGGCATCGTGGAAGCGCGATCGGTATTCCGGCGGCGGGAATGAGACCTCGTTCGCAAGCGCCGCAGCGCGGCGACGGTCGCCGGACGCCAACGCGTTCGCCGCCATCTGCAGCAGCGGCGTACGGTCGCCGAGCCGGAAGTGCCCGCCATAGACCTCCTGCATCGCCCCTTCGAGGACGGCCAGGTCCATCAGCCAGGGGATCGGACCTGATCGTCCGGCCGGGCGGATGCCGCCGATCGGCCAGTGGGAGAGGCGGATCAGGTCGCCGTCGATCCAGCAGCGCGCGCCGCTCCGGGCAAAATCCGGGCGCTCGCGCGACACCCCGTGGGTGTGCCCGTGCATCGGCCAACTCCATGTCAGGAAAAGAAAAGGACCCGCCGCCGTTTCAGGCGCGGGTCCCTCCAGTAGCTTCGATCCTGTCAAAAACGCGGGGTTTTGTCAACTAAATCTCTGTATAAAAATCCGCATCGACTCTGCGCGGCTCCTTCCCTATCTGCCCCATCAATGGCTTAGGCCGATGCATGGCCAAGGGTATGATCAGGGGTGATCCGCTCCTTGCTCCTGCTGGCGACCGTCCTTTTCACGGTCGGCTTCGCGCTCCCTGCCCCGGCACAAATCGGGCCGGCGACCCGCGGCGCCTGCTTCCTGGTGCGCAACATGGCGCCGTTCGCGCTCGCCGGCCGCGTCGTGATGAAGTCGCGGCAGCGCTACACCTTCGTGCTCCAGAAAGGCCAGAGCCGGCGCGCCTGCATCGAGGGCGAGATGCATCCGGGCGACAAGGTCGAGCTGGTGATCACCGTCTTCGCCATCCCGCTGTTCGTCTGCTACACCCAGGTCGATCAGCCGATCCAGCTCTTCGCCGTCCGCCAGGAAGAGGGCTACAAGTACTACGCCGACTGCCGCTAGAGCGGGCGCGCCGGCGCCAGCTCCGTCTCCCGCCGGTCGAGGGCGGGCTTCCGCGGAAGCCCCGCCTGGGCGCCTGCCGTCTCGCAGGCGAGCGCCCCCGCGATCGAGGCGCGCCGGAGCGCCTGGGGCAGGTCGCGGCCCTCGTCGAGGCTCGCCGCCAGCACGCCGACGAAGGCGTCTCCGGCGCCGATGGTGTCGGCGACGGCGACGTTGAGCGCACCGATCCGCCAGGCGGCGTCCGGCGCCATCGCCAGCGCGCCCTCGGCGCCGAGGGTGACGATCACGGTCTTGCCGTAGCGGCGCGCGAGCATCCGGCCTGCGGACTCGGGGTCGCGCTCGCTCATGTCGAGGTGGCGCGCCAGCGCCACGACCTCGTGCTCGTTGACGACCAGGATCGAGATGTCGGCGAGGAGACCGTCCGGCGGCGGCAGCGCCGGCGCCAGGTTGAGGATCACCCGGGCGTCGGCCTTCCTGGCCCGCCGGGCGAGCGCCGCGGTCTCCGCCGGCGGCACCTCCATCTGCAGGACCAGCGTGGTCTTGGGACCGAGCGCCGCGTCCGGCACGTCGGCGGCGCGCACGTCGAGATTGGCGCCGCCGGCGCCGAGGATGAGGTTCTCGCCCCTGGCGTCGATGGCGATGAAGGCCGCGCCTGTCGGCTGCCCCGACCGGACGACGCCGGCGACGTCGATGCCCTCCGCCGCGAGCCCGTCCTTGAGCGACGGGCCGAAAGCGTCCGGGCCGATGCGCGCGACCATGGCGACCGCGGCACCGGCGCGCGCGGCCGCGACCGCCTGGTTCGCCCCCTTGCCGCCCGCTGCCGTCCGGTAGGTCGGCGACAGCACGGTCTCGCCCGGCTTCGGCAGCTCGGCCACCGACACGAAGAAGTCGATATTGATCGAGCCGAAGACGAGGACGGTCACGGCCGGCTCAGGCCGCCGCCGGCAGCGGTCCCGCCGGAAGCCGCCCCTCCTCGACCGCATGGCAGGCGACGGCCGAGCCGGTTTCCGTCGGCTTCGGCTCCGGCCGCTCGCGTCGGCAGCGGTCGTTGGCGAAAGGACAGCGCGGATGGAAGGCGCAGCCGGTCGGCGGGTTGATCGGGTTCGGCACCTCGCCCGCGACCGGCGTGCGCTGCCGTCCGGTCATCTCCAGATCCGGGATGGTATCGAGCAGCATCCGCGTATAGGGATGCCGCGGCAGCGTGAACAGCGTCTCGGCCGGCCCGACCTCGGCGAGGCGCCCGAGATACATGACGCCCACCCGGTCGGCGATGTGGCGGACGACCGCGAGGTTGTGGCTGATGAAGAGGTAGGTGAGCCCGAGCTGGCGCTGCAGATCCTTCATCAGGTTGAGGATCTGCGCCTGCACGGAGACGTCGAGGGCCGAGGTCGGCTCATCCGAGACCAGGAACTCGGGCTGGCTCGAGAGCGCGCGCGCGATCGAGATGCGCTGACGCTGGCCGCCTGAGAACTCGTGCGGGTATTTCTCGCCGTCGACCGGCGAGAGGCCGACCTGGCGCAGCAGCTGGCCGACCCGCTCGACGATCGCCGCCTCGTCCTCGATCAGGCCGAAGGCACGGATCGGCTCGGAGACGATGGCCGAGACCCGCCAGCGCGGGTTCAGGCTGGCGAACGGGTCCTGGAAGATCATCTGCAGGCGCCGGCGGATCGGCGCCATCTCGGCACGGCCGCCGAGGCCGGCCATGTCGACCCCGTCGAAGACGATGGAGCCGGCGGTCGGCCGGTAGAGCCCGACCACCAGGCGCGCGACCGTCGACTTGCCGCAGCCCGACTCGCCGACCAGCGCCAGGGTTTCGCCCCGGTTGATCTCGAAGTCGAGCCCGTCGACGGCACGGAGGATCAGCCGCGGCTGGCCCTCGAGCACCCGGTTGAGCCAGGGCGCGGAGACGTCGAAGTAGCGGGAGAGCCCGACGACCTTGACCAGCGGCGCGTTCATCTCAGCCATGGGCATAGAGCCAGCAGGCGGCACGGGTGACACCGGCGTCCATCAGGTCCGGGCGCTCGACCCGGCAGCGGGCGAAGACCTGAGGGCAGCGCGGGTTGAAGGCGCAGCCGGGCGGGATCTCGGTCAGCCGCGGCATCGAACCCTCGATCTGCTCCAGGCGATCCTTGCTGTCGCTGATCTTCGGGATCGATCCCATCAGGCCGTGGCTGTAGGGATGCTTCGCCTGCTTGATCACCGAGCGCACCGGGCCGATCTCGGCGATGCGGCCGGCATACATGACCGCGACCCGGTCGGCGGTCTCGGCGATCACTCCCATGTCGTGGGTGATCAGCATGATCGCAGTGCCGTGGTCCCGGCAGAGGCGCTTCAGCAGCGCAATGATCTGGGCCTGGATCGACACGTCGAGCGCGGTCGTCGGCTCGTCGGCGATGATCAGTCGCGGGTTGACGCAGATGGCGAGCGCGATCACCACGCGCTGGCGCATGCCGCCGGAGAACTGGTGCGGATAGTGGTCGATCCGCCGCTCCGCCCCCGGGATACCGACCTCGGCCAGGAGCTCGACCGCCCGCGTCCGTGCCTGGGTCGGCGACATGTCGGTGTGGGTCTGGATGGTCTCGACCAGTTGGCCGCCGACCGAATAGAGCGGGTTCAGGCTGGTCAGCGGGTCCTGGAATACCGCGCCGATCTGCTTGCCGCGGATCTTCCGCATCTCCTCGTAGGGGAGGTCGTCGATCCGCCGGCCGGAAAGCCGGATCGCGCCGGCCGCGATGCGCCCGGGCGGCTCGAGCAGCCCGATGATCGCGTTGCCGGTCAGCGACTTGCCGGCGCCGGATTCACCAACCACGCCGAGCACCTCGCCTTCCGCGATCTGGAAGGAGACGTCGTCGACCGCGACCAGCGTCCCCCGGCGCGTCGGGAACTCGATCCGGAGGTGCTCGACCTCTAGAAGCGCGGCTGCCATCAGCGGAGCTTCGGGTTGAGGGCGTCACGCAACCAGTCGCCCAAGAGGTTGACCGACAGGATGAGGATCACCAGGAAGATGCCCGGGAAGATCGCCATCCACCATTCGCCGGAGAACAGGAAGTTGTTGCCGATGCGGATGAGCGTGCCCAGCGACGGCTCGGTCGGCGGCACGCCGACCCCGAGAAAGCTCAGCGTCGACTCGGTCAGCACGGCAACGCCGAGACCGAGCGTGCCGATCACCAGAACCGGCCCCATGACGTTCGGCAGCACGTGGCGGAACATGATGAGAATCGGATGCAGGCCGATGACGCGCGCCGCCTGGACGTATTCCTTGTTCTTCTCGACCAGGGTGAGGCCGCGGACGGTGCGGGCATACTGGATCCAGGTCGAGAGCCCGATCGCCAGAACGATGACGTAGACGGCCGCCTTGTCGTGCAGGTCGCGCGGCAGGAGGCCGCGGGCGACACCGTCGATCAGCAGCACGATGAGGATCGCCGGGAAGCTGAGCTTGACGTCGGCGACCCGCATGATGATGGAGTCGGTGATGCCGCCGACATAGCCGGCGACGAGCCCCAGCGCGACGCCAAGGGTGAGCGCTAGGAAGACCGATGCGAAACCGACGATCAACGATACACGGGCGCCGAGGACGATGGTCGAGAACACGTCGCGACCCTGGTCGTCGGTACCGAGCAGATAAGTGAGCTTCCCGCCCGAAACCCAGGCCGGCGGCAGGAACGCGTCGTTGAGGCTGAGGCTTGCCACCTCGTAGGTATTGTGCGGCACGATCCACGGCGCCAGCGCCGCCGCCACCATGAAAAGCAACGTCAGCGCGAAGGCGATCACCACCGTCGGCGACCGCCGGAAGCTGTAGAAGACGTCCGATCCCAGGAAGCGGCGGACGAGGTCCTGGAGACTGCGCCAGACGGACATGGTCAGTGGGTCGAGACCGAGCGGTCGATCCGCAGCCGGGGATCGACGGCGAAGTACAGGAGATCGACGATCAGGTTGATGATGACGAAGAACAGCGCCACCAGCACCAGGTAGCTGCTCATCACCGGAATGTCGACGAACTGGATGGCGGTGATGAACAGGAATCCCATGCCCGGCCACTGGAACACCGTCTCGGTGATGATGGCGAAGGCGATGAGGCCGCCGATCTGCAGTCCGGCGATGGTGATCACCGGAACCAGTGTGTTCTTGAGCGCATGGCCGAAGTTGACGGCGCGGTTGGTGAGGCCGCGGGCGCGCGCGAACTTGATGTAGTCGGCACGCAGCACCTCCAGCATCTCCGAGCGCACCAGACGCATGATCAGCGTGGTCTGGAAGAGACCGAGGGTGATCGACGGCAGGATCAGCGCCTTGAGCCCGCTGGTGGTGAGGAATCCGGTCGACCAGAACCCGAGCTGCACCACCTGGCCGCGGCCGAAGGACGGCAGCCAGCCGAGCACCACGGCGAAGATCAGGATCAGCAGGATGCCGATGAGGAAGGTCGGCAGAGAGACGCCGATCAGCGATATCGTCAGCATGAAGCGGCTGAGCGCGCCGTGGCGGTGGAGTCCGGTGTAGACGCCGGCCGGAACCCCGACGAAGAGGGCGAACATCGCGGCGACCAAGACCAGCTCGAGGGTCGCCGGCAGCCGCTCGGCGATGATCTGGGCGACCGGCGTCCCGACGCGGAAGGAGAAACCGAAATTCCCCGTCACCAGATTCTTAAGGAAGACCAGGAACTGCACGTAGAAGGGCCGGTCGAGCCCGAGCACGCGCCGCAGGTTCTCGCGCTCGGCAAGCGTCGCGTCCTGGGCGACCATCTGGTTGATCGGGTCGCCCATGTACTGGAACAGCGTGAAGGCGACGAACGCCACCGACGCCATGACCAGCACGGATTGAAGGGCGCGACGAACGATGTAGGCGAACATGGCCCGCTTTCAGGAAGGAAACGACGAGGCCCGGATGGATCGGTCCATCCGGGCCCCACCGAGCGAAGCTCAGGCCGTTACTTCATCTTGATCTGACGGAGGTCCACGTCATTCGACGGACGCGGCTTCACCGAGCCGTCGATGACCTCGTCCCGGACGCCCCAGGCCAACGTCTGCTGGTGCAGCGGGATGTGGCCGTACTCATCCTTGTGGATCTTCTGCGCCTCGACCAGCATCTCGTTCCGCTTTTTCGCATCCATCTCGGTGCCGGCCTTGAGGGTCAGCTCCTCGACCTTCGGATTGCGATAGACCCCGGAGTTGTTCTGGCCGGCGCCGGGCCCATCCAGGGTGACGATGTTCACCAGCATGTTGTGGGCATCGAAGGTGCCGGGCGTCCATCCCAGCATGTAGAAGCTGGTGTTCCGGTTCTCCTTGAGTCCGATCTTGTCGAAGTGCAGCGACCGGGTCTGGGCGTTCAGCTTGATCTGGATGCCGACGCGGGCGAGCATCGGCACGATCGCCTGGCAGATCGCCTCGTCATTGGTGTAGCGGTCGTTCGGGCAGTCGAGGGTGACCGGGAAGCCGTTGGGATACCCGGCGTCGGCCAGCAACTTCTTCGCCTCGTCCGCGTTGAACGCCGGCCGCTTGTCGACGTCGTCGGAGAACCCGGCGATGCCCGGCGCCACCATCGAGCCGGTCGGCCGCGACTCGCCCCGCATGACCACGCGGGCGATGGTCTGGATGTCGATCGCCTTGTAGAAGGCCTCGCGCACCCGCTTGTCCTTGAACGGGTTCTTGCCCGAGCCCTTCATGTCCAGGAGCTCGTTGCGGTGCTGGTCGAAGCCCAAGAAGATCGTGCGCAGCTCCGGGCCTTCCAGCACCTTGGTGCCCTTGCTCGAGTTGATGCGCTGCTTGTCCTGGGACGGTACCGGATACATCAGGTCGATCTCGCCCGACAGCAACGCGGCGACGCGGGTCGCCGCGTTGGCGATCGGACGGAATTCGGCGCGGGTGATTCCGTTGTCGAGCTTGCCCCACCAAAGGGGATTCGGTTCGACCACCGTGCGGTTGTCGGCCACGCGCTCGACCAGCTTGTAAGGCCCGGTTCCGTTGGCGTTGAAGTTGATGAAGGTCGGCGCCGAGGTGCCGCGCACCACCTGGGTGGTGTTGTTCTTCTCGGCCCACGCCTTCGACATGATGAAGAAGAGCGGAAGCTGCTGCGGCAGGATCGGGTCCGGGCCGTTGGTGACGAAGTCGATCGTCGCCGGATCGACGACGTTGATCTCCTTGACCGTCGCCATGTAGCCCCGCATGTCCGCCTGCTCGGACTGGTAACGGGTCAGCGAGAAGGCGACGTCGGCGCCGGTGAACGGCGTGCCGTCGTGGAACTTCACGCCCTGGCGAAGCTTGAAGCGCCAGACGGCGGGGCTGACCTGCGACCACTCGGTTGCCAGCGCCGGCGCCAGGCTCAGGTTGAAATTGCGATAGAGCAACCCCTCGTAGAGGTTGGTCTTCATCGCGTTGGTCGGGCCCTCGTTGTTGATCGCGGGGTCGAGGCCGAGCAGGTCGGCATTGGTCGAGTAGCGCAGCACCTTCGCATGCGCCGGAGCGACCGCCATCGCGACGGCCAGCGCCGTCGCCATCATGTAACGCATCAGGTTCTCCCTCCGATGTGCGGCCCGGATGCGGACCGCGTCCCTGTCTTTGCATCCCGGCGCCGGAATTGGTCCGGCGCCAGCAGGCCGCTAGTTTCCCTTGCCTTGGCCGATGCCGTCAACCGGAAGCGCGGGGTATCCCGCAATTGGGGGCGAACGGCTACTTGGTCCCGTAGATGCGGTCCCCGGCGTCGCCGAGACCCGGGACGATGTAGCCGTGGTCGTTGAGATGGCTGTCGATCGCCGCGGTGAAGATGGGCACCTCCGGATGCGCCTCGCCCATCGCCTGGATGCCTTCCGGCGCCGCGAGCAGGCAGACGAAGCGCAGATTGGCGGCACCCCGGTCCTTGAGCCGGGAGACCGCGGCGATCGCCGAGTGGCCGGTCGCCAGCATGGGGTCGACGACGATCACCGGCCGGTCGGCGATGTCGTGCGGTACTTTGAAGTAGTACTCGATCGCCTCCAGCGTCTCCGGATCGCGGTAGAGCCCGATATGACCGACGCGGGCCGATGGGATGAGATCGAGGATGCCATCGAGGATGCCGTTGCCGGCCCGGAGGATGGAGACGATGCAGAGCTTCTTCCCGGCGAGCGCCGGCGCGTCCATCTCGGCGAGCGGGGTCTCGATCGGGCGCACGGTCAGCGGCAGGTCGCGCGTCACCTCGTAGGCGAGCAGCAGCGCGATCTCGCGGAGCAGCAGCCGGAACTCGCTCGACGGCGTCTCCTTTCGGCGCATCAAGGTCAGCTTGTGCTGGACCAGCGGATGGCTGACGACGGTGACGGCGTTCGACATGGTGTCCCCTTGGACGACGTCTCTGACCGAAGCTATTAGAAGACCGTTCCGTCGCTGTCGAGGAGCACCGGCGGCCCGCCGCCCGGCCGGAGCCTGGCCGCGATGCGGCGGCCCGCCGTCCAGGTGCCGCCCTGCAGCACCTTGGCGAGCGGCAAGCGTTCGGCGTCGAGGCCGAGGCGGACGCGCATCGCCGCCGCCACCTCATCGAGCAGCGCCACCGTCAGCGCCCGCCACTCCACCACCGGCTCGTCCTCGGGCTTGAGGCGGCGCCGGGCGAGGTCGGAGTCGCGCCAGGCGAGCACGCCGAAGTCGAGGAACAGGCCGCCGTTCCGGTACTCGGGGAGCCCGGTCAGCGCATCGAGGTCGGTCACGACGATGCCGAGTCCTTCGAGCGGCTCGACCAGCGAATAGGTCAGCCACTGCGACAGCTTGTGGAAGGGAACGAGGCCGTCGGCGGCGTCGGCGCTGGCGGCGAGCCGGTGCCGCCAGGTATCGCCGAGCGGCCGTCCGGCAAGGCTGAGCCGCCCGGGCCAGACCGGCCCGAGCCCGGCGAGCACCGCGTCCAGGATCGCCGTCGCCGGCAGGCGCCCACCCGAGGCCCGGCTTTCGAGAACGTCGACCAGGCCGCCGATGCGGGCATCGGCGCCGAATAGGGCCGGCGATGCCATCAACGCCCGCCCGAGGCTCCGCAACAGCTGGGCCCGCCCTTCGAGCCCGATCATCGGGTTCTCCGCCACGACCTGGCAGCCGACGGCGAGCCGGGCGGCATCGAAACGGCTCAAGCCCGCGGCGTCGGCGCGAAGCGGCCGACCGGGGTCGCTTGAGAAGGCGCCGGCGGCGAACAGGTCGAAGCTGGCGACCGCGAGGCCCTCCGAGCGCGTGTAGGTCGCGCCGGTGGCCGGCTCGCAATAGCGCCAGTCCGGACCGGCGCCGGCATCCAGGAGCACGCTGGTCACGGCGAGGTCGAAGCCGATGCGGGCCTTCTCGTGCGCATCGACCGCGACCGAGGCGGCGAGCACCTGCCAGCGGTCGCGGCCGCCGACCGCGAAGTGCCGCCAGCGGCTGTGATAAGGCACGTCGAGATCGGGATAGTCGGCCAGGGTCGTCGCCAGCACCTCGTCGACGACGTCGGGCAAGCGGTCGCGATGAAGCGTCAGATGCGGCAGGCGGCCGGCATCGGCAAGGCCGAGGAGCTGCCGGGCCCGCTCGCGAACCGCCCCGGCGGTGAGAAGCCAGCGCGCCGCTTCGGCCTCGTCCCGCCCGCTCATTCGATCAGCGACCGGCCCTTGACCTTGGCCAATTCGCCCCCATCCGGCACCGACTCAGTGTAGTAGCCGGCCGCCTTCTTGGCATCCATCTCGACCCGGGCGTCGGCGGGAATCAGTCCTTCGGGGATCGGCACCCGCTCGATGACCTCGATGCCGCTCCGCACCAGAGGCTCGTATTTCATGTCGCTCATCGAGCAGAAGCGGTCGATCCGGCTGACGCCGAGCCAGTGCATCACGTCCGGCGCCAGCTCCTGAAAGCGCATGTCCTGGACGCCGGCGACGCACTCGGTCCGCTCGAAATAGGTCTCGGCGCGGTCGCCGCCCTCCTGGCGCTTCCGCGCGTTGTAGACTAGGAATTTCGTCACCTCGCCGAGTGCGCGGCCTTCCTTCCTGTTGTAGACGACGACGCCGGCGCCGCCCTCCTGGGCGGTCTGGATGCAGACCTCGATGCCGTGCGCGAGGTAGGGCCGGCAGGTGCAGATGTCGGAGCCGAAGACGTCGGAGCCGTTGCACTCGTCGTGGATGCGGCAGGCGACCTTGCGCGCCGGATCGGCGAGCGCCGCGATCTCACCGAACAGGTAGATCGAGTGGCCGCCGATCGGCGGCACGAAGACCTTGAGGTCGGTGCGGGTCACCAGCTCGGCGAACATGCCGCCGGTGTACTCGAAGAGCGAGCGGCGGAGCTGGCTTTCGGAGACGGCGAAGCGCTCGGCGATGCCCGGGAGATACCACACCGGCTCGATCGCGACCTTGATGACGCGGACGTCGCCGTTCGGCAGCAGCACGGTTCCGTCGGTCTTGAGCCGCCCGGCGGCCATTGCGTCCCGGAGCTCCGGCAGGTTGATGCGGGCCTTGGTGACCGCAATGGTCGGGCGGATGTCCCAGCCGTCCTTGAGACGGTCGGAGAAGGCTTCGGCGACCATGTGGCCCCACGGATCGAGCGAGACGATCCGCTTCGGGTCCGACCACTGCGGATGCGGCCCGATGGGCTCGGCCGGCGCGGTATCGGTGAGGTCGGGAATGTGGAAAGAGCTGAGCCGGCCGGCAGCGATGGCAAGCGCGCGGTAGAGGGCGTAAGCGCCCGCATGAGCGCCGATGACGTTGCGGTGCTTCGGCTCGGCCGTGGTGGCGATGACCGGTCCGCGGGTCCTGGCGTCGGCGGCCCCCCACTTGATCGGCACCGGCTTCACCCCGCTGGCGCCGGGGTGTGAGGTGAGGACGATATGGCCTTGCTGCCTGGTC
The DNA here is from genome assembly GCA_009694025.1 of Alphaproteobacteria bacterium. Lineage (GTDB taxonomy): Bacteria > Pseudomonadota > Alphaproteobacteria > SHVZ01 > SHVZ01 > SHVZ01. Next base: position 15,803 of record SHVZ01000044.1, read on the forward strand.
GGTCCGCGCATGGCCGCTACTTCATCCAGACCCAGCGGAGGTCGACATCGTTCCAGGGCCTGGACTTGATGTCGGCGACGGTCGGGCGCACGCCCCAGGCCAGCACCTGCTGATGCAGCGGGACGTGGCCGACGTCGTGCTTGTGGATGGTGAGCGCCTGCTGGATCAGATGTCGGCGCAGCGCCGGATCCTGCTCCTGGGCCGCCTTGCGGGCGAGGATGTCGATCTTCGGGTTCACGTAGCGGCCGAAATTAGCGCCGCCGCCGGCGCCCATGACCGAGGTCAGCGCGTTCAGCCCGTCGAAGGTCGCGGGCGTCCACCCCAGGATGAAGAACGAGGTGTTGTAGCCGCCGCGCTGGCTCGCCTTCTCGAAGTAGTCGGCACGCGGCTGCACGTTGAGCTTCACCGTGATGCGGATCCTGGCCAGCATCAGCGCGACCCGCCGGCAGATCGCTTCGTCGTTGTCGTAGCGGTCGTTGGTGCAGTCGAGCGTCACCGGGAAGCCGTTTGCGTATCCCGCCTGCGCCAGAAGGTGCGCCGCCCCCTCCGGATCGTAGACCGACGGCGTGTCGAGATCGTTCGAATAGCCCTCGATGCCCGGCGCGATCATCGAGCCGGTCGGCCGCGAGAGGCCGCGCATGACGTCGACATGGAGCACTTGCAGATCGATCGCCTTCCGGAACGCCTCGCGGACGCGGCGGTCCTTGAACGGGTTGCGGCCTCGCCCCTTCAGGTCCAGCGACTCCTCGCGGAAACTGTCGAAGCCCAAGAAGACGGTGCGGAGATCGGGGCCGGTGATGACGCGAATACCGGCCTGCTCCAGTCGCGGCACGTCGTTGCCGTGCACGGGATAGGCCATGTCGACCTCGCCGAAGAGCAGCGCCTGCTGGCGCGCCGGTGCGTTCGAGATCGGCCGGAACTCCGCGCGCGTCAGGTTATGCTCGGGCCTGCCCCACCAGTCCGGATAAGGCTCGACCACCGTGCGGATGTCGGGAAGGCGCCCTACCAGCCGGAACGGCCCGGTGCCGTTGGCGTTGCTGTTGGCGAAGGTGGCGGCGTTCGAGCCGCGAAGCACGTGCTCGGTGTTGTTGGCCTCGAGCCAGCGCTTGCACATGACCAGGAGGATCGGGAGCTCCTGCTCGAGGGTCGCGTCCGGCACCTTGGTGATGATTTCGACACCGAGATCGTCGAGCTTGCGGATCTCGCGGATGCCCGACATCGCCGCCCGGAAGACGGACTGGTCGTGGGTGATGCGCGCGAAGGATGCCAGCACGTCGGCGGCGGTGAACGGCGTGCCGTCGTGGAAGGTCACCCCCGGGCGCAACCGGAACCGCCAGACCTCGGGCGCCGTCCGGGTCCACTCGGTCGCCAGCGCCGGGGCCAGCGTCATGTCGAAGCGGCGCGTGAGCAACCCTTCGTAGAGGTTGCCTTTCATGGCGTTGGTGATGCCGTCATTGTTGATGTACGGGTCGAGGCCGAGCAGGTCGGCGCTGGCGGCGTAGCGGAACGTCGCCCCCTCGGCCGCCGGCGGCGCCAGCATCAGCGCCAGGATCGCCCAACCCGCACTCTTGATCATCACCCCTCCATTGCTAGCCCCCGCCGCCGGCTCCGGTCAAACCCCTGGTGTTCAAGGCATTCCCTCGTCCATCCTGGCGCAACCCAACCGGGACCCGTTCATGTCCGCCGTCCGCAACGTGCTTTTCATCATGTGCGACCAGCTCCGGCACGACTACCTGTCGTGCGCCGGGCACCCCAGCCTGAAGACCCCGCACATCGACGCGCTCGCCGGCGGGGGCGTGCTGTTCCGCAACGCCTTTTGCACCTCGGCGGTCTGCGGCCCGTCCCGTATGTCCTTCTATACCGGGCGCTACGCCCAGACCCACGGCTCGACCTGGAACGGCGTGCCGCTGCCGGTCGACGAGCTGACGCTGGGCGACCATCTCCGCCCGCTGGGCTTGAGGGTGGCGCTCGCCGGCAAGACCCATTTCGCCCCCGACATCGCGGGGATGAGGCGACTCGGCCTCGACCCGGCGGCGCCCGAGACCCTCCTCCTCCGGGAAGGCGGGTTCGAGCCCTTCGACCGCTACGAAGGCCACGTCCGCCCGCCCGACGACGCGCCCTACATGCGCTACCTCAAGACCCGCTATCCCGGCGAGGACCCGTGGTCGGACGTCGTCATCGGCGCCGCCGGCCCCGGCGGCGAGACCCTCGGCGGCTGGCTTATCCGCAACGCGCATCTTCCCGCCCGCGTCGCCGAAGCGGATTCCGAGACCGCCTATACCACCGACCGGGCGATGGCCTTCATCAAGGAGCAGGCGGACCAGCCCTGGTGCCTGCACTTGAGCTACATCAAGCCGCACTGGCCCTATCTGGCGCCGGCGCCCTACCACGCGATGTACCCGCCGGAGACCCATCTGCCGCTGGCGCGTCGGGATCACGAGATCGCCGAAGCGCATCCGGTGGTCGCGGCCTACCGGCAGACCGACGAGGGCCTGAGTTTCGGGCGCGAGGAGGTGGCGACCAACGCCAAGATCGCCTATATGGGCCTGGTCAAACAGATCGACGATCACATCGGCCGTCTCATGGCCTTCCTCGCGCAGGAAGGCCGGCGCGACGACACGATGATCGTCTTCACCTCCGACCACGGCGATTTCTTGGGCGACCACTGGCTCGGCGAGAAGGAGCTGTTCTACGAGCAGGCCGTCCGCATCCCGCTGATCGTCGTCGATCCCGGTACCGCCGCCGCGCCGACCCGCGGCACCGTCGACGACCGCCTGGTCGAAGGCATCGATCTCCTGCCGACCTTCATCGAGGCGCTCGGCGGCACGGTTCCGACCCATATCGTCGAAGGCCGCTCGCTCCTGCCGCACCTCCGCGGTGGCCCGGTCGAGGCCCGCGACGCCGTCTTCTGCGAGCTCGACTACGGCTTCCGCCGCGTCCGCCAGACGCTCGGCCGCGCGCCCCGGGACTGCCGGGGATACATGGTGCGAACGAAGCGCTGGAAATACGTCGAGTGGCCGGGCTTCGCCCCGCAGCTCTTCGATCTCGACGACGATCCTAGCGAGTACCGCGACCTCGGCGCCGACGGCGGCAATGCCGGCATCCGCCGCGAGATGAAGGAGCGGCTGTTCGAGCGGCTGGCCTGGCGCAAGACCCGCACGCGGCTCTCCGACGCCGAGGTCGAGGCGCGCACCGACAACCACCGCGCGCGCGGGATTCACATCGGGATTTGGTGAGGAAGCTCTCGGATTGGGCCGGCGGAGTTGTCAACGAGCGCCGGCTTCCTCGCGCACGCCCTGGATATTGAAGGTCGGCACGGGCCGCTTGAAGCCCTTCAGCGTCAATTCGCCGACCGGCTCGACCCGGCGACACCGCCAACCGAGGCCCGAACGACCGACATTGACCAAGGTAGCTTCCGGTAGCTACAATACCTCCATGCGCTCCGTCGGCCTCAAAGTTCTGAAGAACAAGCTCAGCGAGTATGTCCGTCTCGCCGCCGGCGGCGAGACCGTGCTGGTGACCGACCGCGACCGGGTGGTGGCGGAACTCGTGCCGCCGCAAACCGGCCGCAGCCCGTTCCTTGCCGACGCGCTTTTGGCCGAGGCGGTGCGCGAGGGCTGGCTGACGCCGGCGGCGCTCAGAGCCGATGGCCCGCCGCCGCGCAAGCCGGTCGCGGCGTTCCGGGACGTCATCGCGGATCTGCAACAGGCCCGCGACGACCGTTGATCTATCTCGACAGCTCCGTCGCCCTGGCCCACTTGCTGGCCGAGGATCGCATGCCGCCGGCCGCCTTGTGGCAGGCGCCCCTGATCGCGAGCCGTCTTGTCGAATACGAAATCTGGAACCGCATTCACGCACGCCGGCTCGGCCGGTCGCATGACGAGGAGGTGCGCGCATTGATCGGCCGGCTGGCGTTGATCGAATTGGCGCCGCCGGTCCTCGCGCGGGCTTTGGAGCCGTTTCCGCTGGCCGTGCGTACGCTGGACGCCCTGCATCTGGCGTCCATCGAGTTTTTGCGTTCTCGCGGGCAGAGCGTCGAGCTCGCAAGCTACGACGACCGGCTGGCCGCCGCGGCGCGCGCGCTGAAGATCCCGCTGTTCGCCCTGTGATCCGACCCGCTCGATCACCTCGTCGGCGCGGAGAACGAGCGAGGGCGGCACCGTCGACGACCGCTTCGTCGAAGGCATAGATCTCGAGATTTGGTAAAGAAGGCGCCCCAGGAGGGACCCATGGCCTGGTGCGGCCTCGACTTCGGAACGTCCAACTCGACCCTCGGCCTCGCCGACGGCAATGCGGCGCGCCTGGCGCCGCTCGAAGGCGACGAGGTCACGCTGCCGAGCGCGCTGTTCTTCGACGCCGAGACCGACGAGCCGGTCTTCGGGCGGGAGGCGATCGCGGCGTACGTCGAAGGCAACGAGGGGCGCCTGATGCGATCCCTCAAATCGGCGCTGGGATCGGAGTTGATCGAGGAGGAGACCCGGCTCCAGGGCCGGAAGATCCGCTTCGAGGAGGCGATCGGGCTCCTGCTCGGGCGGATGAAGCTCAAAGGCGAAGCGGCGGCCGGCACGCGGCTCGACAGCGTCGTCCAGGGTCGCCCCGTCCACTTCGTCGACGACGACGAGTCCGCCGACCGCGACGCCGAGGACATGCTGGCCGACATCCTCCGGCAGACCGGCTTCCGCCAGGTCAGCTTCCAGTACGAGCCGATCGCCGCGGCGCTGCACTACGAATCGACCCTCGCCGGCGAGGAGCTGGCGGTGATCGCCGACATCGGCGGCGGCACCTCCGACTTCTCCGTGGTGCGGCTGGACCCGAGCCGCGCCGGACGCGGCGACCGCGCCGACGACATCCTCGCCACCGACGGCGTCCGCGTCGGCGGCACCGACATCGACCGCCTGGCCAGCCTCGCCTCGATCATGCCGGAGCTGGGCTACGGCCACGTGGTGCGCGACGACGGGCTCAAGAGCCCGGTCGGGCTCTATCACGACTTCGCCACCTGGGCGACGATCAACTTCCTCTATACGCCGAGCGTGCTCACCTCGGTCGGCGACATGAAGCGGGCGGCGAGGGACCCGATTCCCTTCGAGCGGATGGAGACCGCCCTCGTCCAGCGCCTGGGCCACTGGCTGGCGCTGCGGTCCGAGGCGGCGAAGATCCAGCTCTCGGAGGTCAAGGACACCCGGATCGATCTCGGCCGCATCGAGCCCGGCCTCGGCGTCTGGCTCGACCGCGGCCAGCTCGGTCGCGCCATCGACCGATCGATCGAGCGGGTCGGCGACACCCTGTCGCGCTGCGTCGCCATGGCCGGCACGCGCCCGGAACGGATCGACAGCCTGGTGCTGACCGGCGGCTCGGCCCTCCTGCCGATGGTTCGCGACGCCCTGGCGCGCCGGCTTCCCGACGCGCGGCTGGTCGATGCCGACCATTTCGGCGCCATCGGCCTCGGCTTGGCATTGGAAGCGCGCCGACGCTACGGGTGAGGCCTCTTGCGCGTCCCCATGCGGCCTCTACACTCTAGCGAACCCCAGACCGACGGAGCCACCCATGTCAGCGCGTCTCAACTCGGCCGCCGCCCGAGACATCGCCTATTTGATCCACCCCTACACCAACCTGAAGGCCCACGAGACCGACGGGCCGCTGATCATCGCCTCGGGCAACGGCGTCCGGGTCAAGGACGAGGCGGGCAACGAGTATATCGAGGCGATGGCCGGGCTTTGGTGCGCCTCGCTCGGGTTCTCCGAGAACCGCCTGGCCGAGGCAGCGTACAAGCAGATGAAAACGCTGCCCTACTACCACGCCTTCGCCCACAAATCGCACGATCCGGCGATCGAGCTGGCCGAGCGCCTGATCCAGATGGCGCCGGTGCCGATGTCGAAGGTGTTCTTCCAGTGCTCGGGCTCGGAAGCCAACGACACCGTGGTCAAGCTGGTCTGGTACTACAACAATGCCCTCGACCGGCCGAAGAAGAAGAAGATCATCGCCCGCACCAAGGGCTATCACGGCGTCACCGTCGCCTCGGCGAGCCTGACCGGTCTGCCCAACAACCACCGCGACTTCGATCTACCGATCGCCAACATCCTGCATACGGAGTGCCCGCACTACTACCGCTTCGGCAAGCCGGGCGAGAGCGAGGACGCGTTCGACACGCGGATGGCCGACAGCCTGGAGCAGCTCATCCTCCGGGAAGGCCCGGAGACCTGTGCGGCCTTCATCGCCGAGCCGGTGATGGGCGCGGGCGGCGTGCTGGTGCCGTCGAAGGGCTACTACCGGAAGATCCAGGCGGTGCTCGACAAATACGACATGCTGTTCATCGCCGACGAGGTCATCTGCGGCTTCGGGCGCACCGGCAACATGTGGGGAAGCCAAACGCTCGGCTTGAAGCCGAACATCATGAGCATGGCGAAGGCGTTGACATCCGCCTACATGCCGCTCTCCGCCGTCATGGTCGACGAGAAGATCTACCAGGCGCTGGTCCGTCAGAGCGAGAAGATCGGCGTCTTCGGCCACGGCTACACCTATTCCGGCCACCCGGTCGCCGCCGCGGTCGCGGTCGAGACGCTCAAGATCTACGAAGAGCGGAATATCATCGACCACGTCCGCCGGGTGGGGCCCCGCCTGCAGGCGGGGCTTCGCAAGTTCGCGAGCCACCCGCTAGTCGGCGAGGTCCGCGGCGTCGGCCTGGTCGGCGCCATCGAGCTGGTAAAGGACAAGGCGACCAAGGAGTCCTTCGATCCGAAGTCCGGCGTCGGCCTCTACCTCTATAAGCGGGCCCAGGCGCATGGCCTGATCGTCCGCAACCTGGTCGACTCGATCGCCTTCACCCCGCCCCTGATCATTACCGAGGCGGACATCGATGAGATCCTCGCCCGCTTCGGCAAGGCGCTCGACGAAACGACGGCATGGGTCGAGGGCCAGAAGCTCAGGGCGGTGGCGTGAGGCGCTACTCCTTCGTTCAGCTCCTAAGGAACGCGATCGGACTCGGCGACGGCTGGCAGCAGGCCTGGCGCAGCCCGGAGCCGAAGCCGGCCTATGACGTGGTGATCGTCGGCGGTGGCGGGCATGGGCTCGCCACCGCCTACTATCTCGCCAAGAACCACGGCGTCACCAATGTCGCGGTCCTGGAGAAGGGCTGGCTCGGCGGCGGCAACACCGGGCGCAACACCACGGTTGTGCGCTCGAATTATCTCTGGGACGAATCCGCCGGCATCTACGAGCATTCGCTGAAGCTCTGGGAAGGGCTGACGCAAGAACTCAACTTCAACCTGATGTTCAGTCAGCGCGGCTTGGTGATGCTGGCGCATACCGAGCACGAGTTGAACGAGGCGAGCCGGCGCGTCCATGCCAACCGCCTGAACGGCATCGACGCCGAGATCCTGAGCCGCGAGCAGACGCTCGCGTTCGTCCCGATCCTCAACGGGTCGAAGGACATCCGCTATCCGGTGATGGGCTCCTCGGTGCAGAAGCGCGCCGGCATCGCCCGCCACGACGCCATCGCCTGGGGCTTTGCCCGCGCCGCCGACGCGCTCGGCGTCGACATCATCCAGAACTGCGAGGTGACGGCGATCCGCCGCGACGGCAGCCGCGTCGTCGGGCTCGACACCACGCGCGGCTCGATCGATGCCCGCAAGGTCGGCCTGGTCGCCGCCGGGCACTCGAGCGTGCTCGCGGCCTTAGCCGGATTCCGGCTGCCGATCGAATCCCATCCCCTCCAGGCGATGGTCTCCGAGCCGATCAAGCCGGTGCTGGACACCGTCGTCATGTCCGGCACGGTGCACGTCTATGTCAGCCAGTCCGACAAGGGCGAGCTGGTGATCGGCGCCGGTATCGACGCCTACAACTCCTACGCCCAGCGCGGCAGCCTGCCGATCCTGGAAGACATCGCCTCGGCGATGATCGAGCTGTTCCCGATCGTCAGCCGCCTCAAGGTCTTGCGGAGCTGGGGCGGCATCGTCGACATCTGCCCGGACGCGAGCCCGATCATCGGCAAGACGCCGGTCGAGGGTCTCTTCATCAACTGTGGCTGGGGCACCGGCGGCTTCAAGGCGACGCCCGGGTCCGGCTGGGTGCTGGCCGACACCATCGCCAACGACCGTCCGCATCCGCTGGCTGCGCCGTTCTCCCTCGAGCGTTTCACCTCCGGCCGGCTCATCGACGAGCACGGCGCCGCCGCGGTCGCCCACTGAGATGCTGCTGATCCCCTGCCCCTGGTGCGGCGAGCGCGTCGAGGCTGAGTTCCGCTACGGCGGCGAGGCGCACCTGAAGCGCCCCGACAATCATCTCCTCTGCTCGGACGAGACCTGGGCCGAGTACCTGTTCATGCGGAGGAACCCGAAGGGCTGGCACCGCGAGCGCTGGATGCATCTCGCCGGCTGCAAGCGCTGGTTCTACGTCGTCAGGCACACCCAGACCCACCGCATCGCCGCCGCCTACAAGGTCGGCGAGGCGTGGCCGGCCCTGCCGGCATGACCCAGGCCTTCCGCCTCGCATCCGGCGGCCGCATCGACCGGGAAGCGCCGCTCCGCTTCCTCTTCGACGGCCATGCCTATGACGGCTTCGCCGGCGACACGCTGGCGTCCGCCCTCCTCGCCAACGGCATCCACCTGGTCGCCCGCAGCTTCAAGTACCACCGGCCGCGCGGCATCTTCGCGCTCGGCGTCGAGGAGCCGAACGCGCTGGTCGAAACCGGCATCGGCGCCGGCGTCGAGCCGAACGCGCGGGCGACCATGGTCGAGGTCACCGACGGCCTCATCGCCAACAGCCAGAACCGCTGGCCCTCGCTTCGCTTCGATCTCGGCGCCGCCGCCGATCTCGCGTCGCCGCTGCTTTCGGCCGGCTTCTACTACAAGACCTTCATGGGTCCGGCCGGTGCCTGGAAGCTCTACGAGTGGCTGATCCGCCGCGCCGCCGGCGTCGGCCGCGCGCCCGACCTCCCGGACCCCGACCGTTATGAGCACAGCTACGCCCATGCCGACGTGCTGGTGATCGGGGCCGGCCCGGCCGGGCTCGCCGCCGCGCTTGCCGCCGGCCGCGCCGGGGCGCGCGTGCTCGTGGTCGACGAGCAGGTCGAGCCGGGCGGCCAGCTGCTCAACACGGCCTACGCCGTCAACGGCCGGCCGGCGCTCGGCTGGGTCGCCGAGGCCTCGGGCGAGCTCGACCGCCTTTCCGATGTCCGCCGCCTCGCCCGCACCATGGCGATCGGCGCCTACGACCACGGCTACGTCGCCTGCGTCGAGCGCGCCGTTCCGGTGCCGGACGGCCGCGTCCGCTGGCGCGAGCGGATCTGGCACGTGCGCGCCAAGGAGATCGTGGTCGCCACCGGCGCGATCGAGCGGCCATTGATCTTCGACGGCAACGACCGTCCGGGCACCATGCTGGCTTCGGCGGCGCGCGCCTATGCCACCCGCTACGGCGTCGCCGCCGGCCGTCGGGCGGTGGTCTTCGCCAACAACGACGATGCCTATCGCACCGCCCTCAGCCTGGCGGAGGCGGGCGTCGAGGTCGCCGCCGTGCTCGATCTCCGCCACGACCCCACCGGCGCGCTGCCGGCGCTGGCGCGCGAGCGCGGACTCCGGGTCATGTCCGGGCACGGCGTCGTCGGCAGCCGCGGGCGCATGCGCCTCAAAGCCGTCGAGGCGGCGCCGATCGACGATCCGTCGAACCGCCAGATCATCGAATGCGACCTGCTCGCCGTCTCCGGCGGCTGGAACCCGGCGCTGCACCTCTATGCCCATGCCGGTGGCAAGGCGGCCTACAACACCAGCCTTGCGGCCTTCGTCCCAGGCATCCCGGCCGATCGCATGACCGTCGCCGGCGCCGCCGCCGGCGAGTTCACCCTGGCGCAGTGCCTCGCCGGTGGCGCCCGCGCCGGGGTCGAGGCGGCGCGGCGTGCCGGCTTCGCCGCGACCCATCCGGCCCTCGTCCTCGATGCGCCGGAGCCGGACGCCGATCTCCGCGCCGGTCCCCTCGCGAGCCCGAGCCGCGGCGGCAAGCGCTTCGTCGACCTCCACAACGACGTGACCGAGGCCGACCTCCACCTCGCTCTCAGCGAGGGCTATCGCTCGGTCGAGCACGTCAAGCGCTACACCACGCTCGGCATGGGGCCGGACCAGGGGAAGACCGGCAACATCCTCGGGCTCTCGGTCCTCGCCCAGGCGCTGGGCCAGGAGGTGCCGATGGTCGGAACCACCACCTTCCGCCCGCCCTATCACCCGGTCAGCTTCGGCGCGCTCGCCGGCCGCGAGGTCGGCGACCTCGTGGTGCCGCTCCGGAAGACGCCGATGGACTCCTGGCACGAGGAGGCAGGCGCGCTGTTCGAGCCGGTCGGCCAGTGGCGCCGCGCCAAGGCCTATCCCAAGCCGGGCGAGAGCATGCATGCGGCGGCCGAACGCGAGGTCAGGGCGGCACGCGAAGGCGTCGGCCTGTTCGATGCGTCCACCCTCGGCAAGATCGACATCAGGGGACCGGGAGCGACGACGCTGATCGAGCGCGTCTACTGCAACAACTTCTCCACGCTTGGCGCCGGCCACGGCCGGTACGGCCTGATGCTGGGCGAGGACGGAATGGTGAAGGACGACGGCGTCACCGTCCGCCTCGGCCCCGACCACTACCACATGACGACGACGACCGGCGGTGCGGCCGGCGTCTACGTCTGGATCGAGGACTGGCTGCAGACCGAATGGCTCGACCTCGAGGTGTTCCTCACCTCGGTCACCGAGCAATGGGCGGTCGCCACGCTTTCCGGACCGAAGGCGCGGGCGGTGCTGGCGCCGCTGACCGACGTCGACCTCTCGGTCCAGGCGTTTCCGTTCATGGCCTTCCGCGAGGGCCGGGTCGCGGGCCTCCCGGCCCGGATCTTCCGCGTCAGCTTCTCGGGCGATCTCTCCTACGAGATCAACGTCCCGGCCCGCCATGGCCTGGCGCTTTGGCAGGCGCTGATGGAGTCCGGCCGCCCGCACGCCATCGCGCCCTACGGCACCGAGGCGCTTCATATTCTCCGTGCCGAGAAGGGCTACATCGTCGTCGGCCACGAGACCGACGGAACGATCACCCCGATGGACCTGGGATACGAGGCGATGGTGTCGAAGAAGAAGGACTTCCTCGGCCGCCGCGCGCTCTCCCGCTCAGGCATGAGCGGACCCGAGCGCAAGCACCTGGTCGGGCTCCTGACCAAGGACCCGGCGCGGATGCTGCCGATCGGCGCGCAGATCGTCGAGCGCCCGAGCGAAGCCCGCCCGGTGCCGATGATCGGCCACGTGACGTCGAGCTACCACAGCCCGACGGTGAAGCGCGGCATCGCCATGGCGCTGATCAAGAACGGCCGCGCCCGGCTCGGGGACACCGTCTACCTGCCGCTGCTCGACGGCCCCACCCTCGCCGCCGAGGTGGTGAAGCCCGTCTTCTACGATCCGGAGAACGCCCGCCGTGACGGCTGAGTGCGCGCCCCTCGACAACGTCATCCGGCCGGGCGCCCCCGACGGCCCCTCCGGGGTCGCCCTGACCGACCTGCGCTTCGTCGGGCAGGTCGATCTGCGTGTCCGCGGCGACGGCATCGCTGCGGCCGGCCGGGCCCTCGGCTACGCGCTCCCGGTCGAGGCCAACACCACCGGCGGCGACGGCGCAACACTCGCCTGCTGGCTCGGCCCCGACGAATGGCTGATCGTCACCGAGGACGGCGGGCAGGCCGAGCTGATCCAGCGCCTCTCCGAGGCGCTCGCCGGCCACGCGCATGCGGCGACCGACGTCACCGACGCCCGCGCCGTGCTCAGGCTCGCCGGCGCCTGCGCCCGGCCGGTGCTGGCCAAGGGCTGTCCGCTCGACCTGCATCCGCGGAGCTTCGGTGTAGGCCGCGTCGCCCAAAGCCTGGTCGCCCGTGCCCAGGCGATGATCCTGCCGATCGAGGGCGGCGGCTACGACCTCGTCGTCGCCCGCAGCTTCGCCGGATATCTCTGGGCCTGGCTGCTCGACGCGGGCGCCGAGTACGGGATCCGCATCGAGAGCTGAGCGGCGGCGCCTAGAGCACGTTCCGTCCAGATGCGATCAGCGGTGTCGTGCCCCCTCTCCCGCGCGCAGCGCGGGGGAGGGATGGGGTGGGGGCCGAGCGAAGCGAGGGGATCCGAGCTGCATGGCGACAAGATGCCGACAGCCGCGTGTTCCGTTGCCGCCATCGAAGCGGTGGACGGTATCGACATCCGACCTCGTTACGCTCGGCCCCCACCCCGTCCCTCCCCCGCGCTGCGCGCGGGAGAGGGGGCACGAAGCGATTCCAGTTGAGCGGAACGCGCCGTAGTCGTCCTGCCGGATCGTCGACATGCCGAGGCCGGCGACGCCGGCCGCGTGCACGCCGCGGGTGAGCCCGACCGAGACCACGATCGGCACAGCGACACCAGGCGCGAGGCAGAGCAGAGTCTCGGCGACGACGAAGACGAGCCCGGCGTTCAGATCCATTCGGCGTCCCTTAAAGGCGGAGCCGGAGCGTAACGCAGATTGCCGGAGAACGCCGCCGCCGCTTCGTGATAAACCGGCGCCATGGATTCGGTCACGCACCTGTTGTTCGGCGCCGTCATCGGGCAGGCCGGATTCCGCGCGAAGCTCGGCCGGAAGGCGCTGATCGCCGGCGCGGTCATCAACTTCCTTCCCGATCTCGACGTCATCGCCGGCTGGACCGACGGCCACTTCGCCGAATGGGAGCATCACCGCGGGCTCACCCATTCGCTGTTCTTCGGCCCGCTGGCGGGACCGCTCATCGGCTGGGCGCTCTGGCGACACGACCGATGGTCGCGACGACGACAAGGCGGCGCGACCGAGAGCGCTGACGACACGCTCGGGTCCTGGATCCGGCTCGCGATCCTGGCGCTCATGGCCCATCCGCTGATCGACCTCTTCACCAGCTACGGCACTCAGCTCCTGTGGCCGCTCAGCGCGACACGCTTCGCCATCGACTCGATGCCGATCATCGAGCCGGTCTACTCGCTGGCCTTGTTGATCGCCGTCATCGTCGGATCGCGCGCCGCCGTCCGGCCGAGGCTGGCTCAGGATGTCGCCGTCGCGGCGCTGCTTTTCGTCGGCATCTATGTCGGCGCCGGCTGGGCGATCAACGAACACATCGCGCAGGTCGCCCGCGCCGACCTCGACCGGCCGGCCGAGGTCAGCGCCTATCCGCTGCTGTTCCAGCCCTACTACCGCCGGGTCGTCGCCTTCACACCGGAGTCGGCCTATGTCGGCTACTACTCGGTCCTCGATCCCAGGCCGATCGACTGGCTCGGGCTTCCGATCGAGGCGACGCCGGCGGTTGCTGCCGTCCGCGGCACCCGGGAGGGCGCGCTGTTCGACTGGTTCGCCATGGGCAAGGTGCTGTGGCGGTCGGCACCCGACGGCAGCGGCGGGACGACCGTCGAAGCGACCGACCTCCGCTATGGCATGGAGGGCCCGACCAATCTCGGCAACTGGGGGCTCAGGACCCGGGTCGACAGCGCCCACAAGCCGACCGGCCCCATCCAAGCCTTCACCGTCCCCCGCGAGGTGACCGGCGACGCGATTCGCCGGTACTGGGCCGCCATCATCGGGGGTGATCGCAAACAGTTGCGAACGGTTCGCAATTGAGCTAGTCTGCCGGCATGTACCGCGACAATTCGCTGATTCCGACCGAAGCCGTGCGCCTGGCCGCGCTCGGCGAGCTCGCCCGAGCGCCCCGGCGCTATGCCGATCTCGCCGTCGCCGTCCGCCATTTCGTCCAACGGCTGGTCGGCCCGTCGCTCGATCTCCTGGGCCCGTCGCTGGAGCTCCTCAAGATCGAGGGTCTGATCCAGCCGATCGGAGGCACGGGCATCGAGGATGAAGCGCCGCTCGCGCTGACCGACGCCGGCCGCGCCGCGCTCGCCCGGCTCCTCTCGGCGCCGCTCAAGGTGCAGGGAAGCGAGCTCAACCGGCTGGTGGTGGCCCTCAAGCTCCGCTTCCTCGATTTGCTGGCGGCGGACGGTCGTGCCGACCAGCTCGATCTCCTCGCCGACGCGCTGACCGGCGAGCGCGCCCGCCTCGCCGATCTCCGGACGACCACCGACGCCGCCTCCCCGCTCGGCGCCTGGCTCGACCTCGAGCTATCGCAGGTCGACGCGAAGATTGAATGGTGCGGGCGCCGGCGAGAGACACTCTAGATCCGCCTCGCCCGCCGGCGCTCAGTACAGGTGCTGGCCGCCGGTGATGAACACCTCGGTGCCGGTGACGTAGGCCGACTCTTCGCTCGCGAGGTAGTAGACGGTCCGCGCTACCTCCTCCGGCCGGCCCAGTCGATTCAACGGAATCCGCGGCAGCAGCACCTCGGTCTCCGGCGACAGCATCGCCGTCTCGATCTCACCCGGCGCCACCGCATTCACGCGGATGCCGAGCTGCGCCAGCTCCGCCGCCATCTCGCGGGTCAGGCCGGAAATGGTTCAAATAAAGACAACGCCGCTTATCCAATCGACGCCTTAAACATACGGCGAGCAATAGTTTGCATCTTTTCCGT
>SHVZ01000045.1 GCA_009694025.1 Alphaproteobacteria bacterium
CGTAGAACTTCATGTTCTGGACGTTGGGCAGCGGATTGTCCTGGCCGTCGATCGCGCCGGTCTGCAGCGCCGTGTAGACTTCGGCATAGGCGACCGGGGTGGGGTTGGCGCCGAGCGCCCTGCCGAGGAACTGCCAGGCGTCGCCGCCCGGCATCCTGAGCTTGATGCCGGCCATGTCCGCCGGAGTGTTGATTTTCTTCGTCGGCTTCAGACCCACTTGCCGCGTGCCGAAGAAGGTGGGGCCGAGGATACGGACCTTGAGCTGGTCCTCGACCATCTTCGTCATCTCGGCGCCGGCCGGGCTGGCGAAGAAGGTGTGCAGATGCTTGGCGTCCCGGAACAGATAGGCGGATGTGACGATCGACCAGGCCGGAATCTGGCTGGAGACGTCCTGCGGCGCGATATTGGCGAGCTCGAGGTTGTTGCGCTCGAGCGCAACCAGCTCCGTACCCTGCTTGAACAGCGTGCCGTTGTAGAAAGGCTCGACCCTGAAGTCGCTTTCGACCTCCTTCGCGAAGGTCTCGATCATCCGGGCTCGGATGTCCTTGTCGGAGAATACGGCGGCGAAGCGAAGGTTCGGTTTGGTCTGAGCGAGCGCGGGCGCGGCCGACGCGGCCATGACGGCCGCTCCGGTCTTGAGGAGCGTGCGGCGGCTAACTGAGAAGTCCATGGTCATCCTCCCTTGCGATGTGGTTGGTCGACGGGTCGATCGGCTCCGGCGGCGCACATCGATTCGAAATGCCGGAGCATGCGGGCGGCATCGGGGGCGATGCCGGTGAAGAGCCGAAAGGCCTCGGCGGCCTGGAACACCGCCATGCCGCCGCCGGCGAGCGTCCGGCATCCCAGGCGCCGGGCGGCACGCAGCAGCTCGGTCTCGAGCGGCGTATAGACGATGTCGGCGACCCAGAGCCCGGGACGCATCAGTGCTTCCGGCACCGGCGATCCCGGATACCGGGCCATGCCGACGGGCGTCGCGTTGACGAGGCCGTCGGCCCCGGCGAGCGCCGGCGCCGGATCGCGGACGGCCGTCGCGCGGCCACCGCCGAAGCGCCGGCGGAGTCGATCGGCGAGCGCCTCCGCCCGATCGCCGTCGAGATCGACGAGGGTCACGGTGCCGGCGCCGAGCGAAAGCACTGCATGAGCGACCGCGGCTCCGGCGCCGCCGGCGCCGATCTGGACGACGCGGTCGAGACGGGCGTCGGCCAAGCCGCGGCGGAGGCTCTCGGCGAAGCCGTGGGCGTCGGTGTTGTGACCGATGCGGCGACCGGCGTCGAAGACGACGGTGTTGACCGCGCCGATCGCCTCGGCCTCCGGCGACAGGCCGTCGAGGGTCGGGACGATCGCCTGCTTGCAGGGATGGGTGACGTTCAGGCCGGCGAATCCCAGCCGCTGGGCCGCCGTCACGAGGTCGCCGGCGACGTCGACCGGAAGCCCGAGCAGGTCCAGGTCGACCAACTGGTAGATGCAGCGGAGCCCCAGCGCCTCGGCCTCGCGCTCGTGCAGCGCCGGCGACCTGGACGCCTGGATGCCGGCGCCGATCAGCCCGACCAGCACCGAACGCGGCGACGCCCCCCGTCCCGGGACATCCGCCAGCGTCGACAGCGTCTGCTCGGCCCGCGTCTGCGGCCTCATGCCGTTTCCTCTCCGCCGCCACTTCGGGAGCCGAGGCCCCGCCGGCGTTGTCATCTTGTGAATAGGATTGTACGAACTAGTTAGTACGGTCAAGATCGGCGCCCGCGGGACATAGGCCCGACCGCCTAACGTGGAGACGAGATCGAAAGCGATGCGTCACGACCGCGACGCCAGCGAACGCCCGGGACCGGCGCGCACGCCCGACGCCGAGAGCACCCGGCGCAACATCCTGGAGGTGGCGAACGAGGAGTTCGCGGCCAAGGGCTTCAGCGGCGCCCGCATCGACGAGATCGCGGCGCGCACCAGCACCAGCAAGCGGATGATCTACTACTACTTCACCGACAAGGAAGGCCTGTTCGTGGCCGTCCTCGAGGAGGCGTATCGGCGGATCCGCTCGATCGAGAACACCCTCGAGCTCGAGCATCTCGGGCCCGAGGAGGCGCTGAAGAAGCTGGTCGGCTTCACCTTCGACTACCAGAACGCCAACCAGGACTTCATCCGCCTGGTGATGGTCGAGAACATCCACAACGGCGCGCATCTGAAGAGGTCGCGCGTCATCCACGACGTCAACGTCACGGTGATCGACACCATCGGGCGCCTCTACCGGCGCGGCGTCGCCGACGGCGTGTTCCGCAAGGGCCTGGACCCGATCGACATCCACATGTCCATCAGTTCGCTCTGCTTCTTCAACGTCTCCAACCGCGCCACCTTCTCGCTGATCTTCGAGCGCGACATGGCCTCGCCCCGCGCGCTCGCCCAGCGCCGTGCGATCGTCGTCGACACCATCCTTCGCTACATCCGGGCCTGACCCCGGCTTGCCCCTGGTCAAACCGGGGCCGACAGGCTTCAATATCCGGGAAACGGCCGCCGCGACGGACGGCCGGCGGAGGAGGCACTCATGAAACGGATACCCGGCTCGATCGCGCTCGCGGCATTGGCCGCTCTCGCCCTGGCGGCCCCGCCGGCCGCGGCGCAAAAGGTCCTGAAGGTCGTGCCCCACGCCGACCTCAAGATCGTCGACCCGATCCAGACGGCGGCGCTGATCACCCGCATGCACGGCCTGATGGTGTGGGACACCCTCCTCGCCTGGGACGAGCAGCTGATCCCGAAGCCGCAGATGGTCGGCGACTATAGCCAGTCCCAGGACAAGCTGACCTGGACCTTCACCTTGAGGCCCGGCCTCAGGTTCCATGACGGGAAGGCGGTGACCACCGCCGACGTCATCCCCTCGCTCAAGCGCTGGATGGTCAGGGACCTGATCGGCCAGAAGCTGAACGAGATGACGGCGTCGATGGACGCGGTCGACGACAAGACTTTCGTCTTGAAGCTCAAGGAGCCCTACGGCTTCGTCGAGTACTCGCTCGGATCTTCCGGCGGCGTCATCCCGGTGATCATGCGGGCCGAGGACGCGGCGATGGACCCGTTCAAGCCGGTCGGCACCAACATCGGCTCCGGCCCGTTCAAGTTCGTCGCGGCCGACTACGTGCCGGGATCCAAGATCGCCTACGTCAAGAACACCGACTACGTGCCGCGCGCGGAGCCGCCCTCGGGCCTGGCCGGCGGCCATGTGGTCAAGGTCGACCGCCTGGAGTTCGTCGTGATCCCGGATGCGGCAACCATCTCCGCCGCCATCGGCAAGGGCGAGGTCGACTTCTGGGACACGCCGCCGATCGACCTGATCCCGACCCTCGAGAAGAACCCCGACCTGACCGTGCAGAAGGTGCAGCCGCTGCCGTGGTTCTTCTTCCTGAGGCCCAACACCCTCTTCCCGCCCTTCAACCACCCGAAGGCGCGGGAGGCCCTCGCCTACATGGTCGACCAGAAGGAGTACCTGCAGGCGGCGATCGGCCAGGAGAAGTGGTACCGCGAGTGCCATTCCTATTTCGTCTGCGGCACGCCCTACGGCCAGGAGACCGCAGGCGCCATCCGCAGGCCCGACCTCGACAAGGCGAAGGCGCTGATGGCGGAGGCCGGCTACAAGGGCGAGAAGGTCGTGCTGATCAACGCCAGCGACATCCCCTCGGTCAACGCGCTGACGCTGGTGACGGCCGAGCGGCTGAAGAAGATCGGCGTCAACGTCGACCTCGTCACCATGGACGCCGGCTCCTTCATCTCGCGCTGGAACATCAAGACCCCGCCCGAGCAGGGCGGCTGGCACCTCTTCCACGCCTTCGGCTCGGGCTCGACCTGGCACCACCCGCTGACCAATCTCGGCGCCAACATGACCTGCGGCGCCACCAACTGGGCGGGATGGCCCTGCGACGAAGAAGCAGCAAAGCTGCGGGACGCCGTCTTGCGCGCGCCCGACCGCCCGGCGCAGGTCGCCGCCGCCCAGGCCCTTCAGCAGCGGATGTGGGCCGCCGGCCCGCCCTACATCCTCAACGGCCAGTACGACCAGCCCTATGTCTGGCGGAAGAACGTGACCGGCGTGCTGCCGACGGGCCTGCTGGTGTTCTGGAACGTCGCCAAGGACTGACGCCCAGAACGCCCCGCGCTATCCTTTCCCGGCGGGCGCCGGTCCCGGCGCCCGCCTTTTCTTTTTGAAGAACCGAAGAGACGCCCCCATGGACCGATGGCTCGCCGCCGCCCTCGACTACGTGCCGGAGTGGATCGGCTTCCAGATGCGCCTGACCGAGCAGCCGGGCTGCTCGCTGGCGATCGCGCACAAGGGCAAGGTCGTTCTGGAACAGGCCTGGGGCCATGCCAACCTGAAGCGCGCAACCGAGCTGACGCCCCGGCACCGCTTCCGCGTCGCCTCCCATTCCAAGAGCTTCACCGCAGCCGGCATCATGAAGCTGCGCGAAAAGGGCAAGCTGCAGCTCGACGATCCCGCCGGCAGGCATGTGAAGGATCTGCACCCGAAGGTCGCGCAGGCGACCATCGCCCAGCTCCTCTCGCACACGTCGGGCATCATCCGCGACGGCACCGACACCGGCCAGTGGGTCGACCGCCGGCCGTTCCGGAGCGCCAACGAGATCCGCGCCGACCTTACGCTGGCGCAGCCGATCGAGGCGAACACGCGGTTCAAGTACTCGAACCACGCCTTCGGCCTCGCCGGCCTGGTGATCGAATCGGTGACCGGCGAGCCCTACAACACCTGGATCAAGCGCGAGGTGGTGGACGCCGCCGGCCTGGAAGAGACCCGGCCGGACATGCCGGTGCCGAAGGGCGCGCCCTTGGCCCGCGGCCATAGCTGGGCGCTGCCGCTCGGCCGCCGGGTCATCATCCCCGGCGACAATTCGACCCATGGCCTCGCCTCGGCGACCGGCTTCATCTCGACCGCCGCCGATCTCGCCCGCTTCTTCAACCAGCTTTCGCCGAATGCCAGCCGCAGCATTCTCTCCGTCGCCAGCCGGCGCGAGATGACGCGGCGCCAGTGGCGGGTTCCGCATTCGGCGGT
This sequence comes from Alphaproteobacteria bacterium, assembly GCA_009694025.1. Lineage (GTDB taxonomy): Bacteria > Pseudomonadota > Alphaproteobacteria > SHVZ01 > SHVZ01 > SHVZ01. Next base: position 5,033 of record SHVZ01000045.1, read on the forward strand.
CGAGCGCTGGTACGGCCTCGGCACCATCTCGGGATCGATCGGCGGCTGGGACTATTTCGGCCATTCCGGCGGCTTCCAGGGCTTCATCACCCGCACCGGCACGATCGCCGCCCACGACCTCACCCTCTCCGTCCTCACCAACGCCGCCGACGGCCTGGCGCATCCCTGGCTCGAAGGCATCGTCCACATCCTCCGGCGCTTCCGCCGGAAGGGCGCGCCGACCCGCCGCGTCGCCGACTGGGGCGGGCGCTGGTGGAGCCTGTGGGGCTGCTTCGACTATGTGCCGGTCGGCGACCGGGTGATGGTGGCGACGCCGGCGCTGCTCGATCCGTTCATGGACGCGAGCGAGATCGAGGTAACGGGCCGCGCCAAAGGCCGCGTGGTCCTCGCCGGCGGCTTCGCCAGCCACGGCGAGGAGGTCAGCCGGAAGCTCTCGAAGTCCGGCAGGACCCTCGAAGTCAAGATGACGGGCATGCGCCTCCTCGACGAGGAGAAGATCGCGAACGAGCTGGTCGAGCGCTACGAGCGTTAGCGCTTCAGGTCCCGGTCGACCTTGAGGTAGGCGGGAACGCCGACGATCTGGCTCATCTCGGCCGGCGTCACCGCGCGCTCCGCCGGCAGCGCACACCCGGCCTTCATCTCCTTGATCGCATCGCGGAAGGCGCCGGCGGCGGCGAAGACCAGGGTCACGCCGTAGAGCGCGATGGTGAATCCCAGCTTGTGCACGCTCGACGGCCGGAGCGGCGGCCGGCCGGGCTCGTCGACCTGGACGATCAGCGGCAGGCGGGTCGACGCGCGGATGCGCGTCATCTCCCGCCGGTCGTGCGGCCCGGTGACGAACAGGATGTCGCAGCCGAGATCGGCGAATGCCTGGGCCCGCCAGAGGGCTTCGTCGAGACCGCTTGCCGGCCCGGCGGCATTGCGCGCGTCGGTGCGGCCGATGATGAGGATGTCGGCGCCGGCCTCGCGCGCCTGCACCGCCGCCTTGACCCGGCGGAGCGCGTCGGCGCGCGATACCACGGCGCCGGGGGCGCCGAAGTCGCGCTTCGGGCTCTCCTGGTCTTCCAGCATCAGGCAGGCGGCGCCGGCCGACGCCAGGCCGCGCACGGTGCGCTGGACGTTCTGGGCGTTGCCGAAGCCGGTGTCGGCATCGACGATCAGCGGCATCGGCGCCGAAGCCGCGACGTCGCCGGCCTGGCTCGCCATCTCGCCATAGGAGAGGAGCCCGGCGTCGGGGACGCCGAGCTTCGCCGCCGAGACCGAGAATCCTGAGAGGAACGCCGCCGGGAACCCCGCTTGGTGGATCATGCGGAATCCCAGCGCGTCATAGCAGCTGGGCACGGTGAGGCCGCCGCGCTTCAGCGCCTTTCTGAGGCGCGTCGCCGGAGACGCGCCGGTCATGGCTTCGCCATCCCCGGCATCTTGACCGCGGCGGCGCGGCGCTGGTCCATGCCGGTCTCCATCGAGCGGGGATAGCGCGCCGGCGGCGCCGAGGCGTCGTCGAGCTTCTTGTCGATCGCCTGGGGCAGCCGCCAGCCCGCCGCCTTCATCGACTGGGCCGCCTGCGCGGCCGAGCGGGCGCCGACGATGGCGCCGGTCACGAACGGCCGGTCGAGCACCCAGCGGAGCGCCACCTCGGCCGGGCTGCGGCCGAGCTCCGCAGAAGCAGCGAGCAGCGCCGCCAGGACCGCGTCGGCGTTCGGCACGAAGTACTTCGACGGATAGGCCCAGCCCTCGGCCGAGCGCGTGCCCGCGACCTTGGCCTCGCCCGGTCTGTACCTGCCGCCGAGGAAGCCGCCGGCGAGCGGCGACCAGCAGACGATGCCGACGCCTTTGAGCTGGCAGGCCGACACGATCTCCTCCTCGATGTCGCGCACTACCAGGCTGTATTGCGGCTGGTGGCAGGCGAAGCGCTCGAAGCCGCGGGTGTCGGAGATCCACAACGCCTCCATCAGCCGCCAGCCCTCGTAGTTGCTGCAGGCGATGTATCGGACCTTGCCCAGGCGCACGAGATCGTCGAAAGCCCGCAGCATCTCCTCCAGCGGCGTCTCGATGTCGACGTGGTGGATGTAGTAGAGGTCGAGGTAGTCGGTGCCGAGCCGCTTCAGGCTGCCGTCCACGGCCTCCAGGATATGGGATCGCGACATGCCGGAATCGTTGGGGCCCGGCCCCATCGGGTTGAACGCCTTGCTGGCGACGACCGTCTGCCTGCGCCTGGCGCCCAAGGCCTTCCCCAGCATGGTCTCGGAGACGCCGGCATTGTAGGCGTTCGCCGTGTCGAAGAAGGTGACCCCGGCATCGAGCGAGGTCGCGACGATGCGGTCGGCCTCCGCCTGGTCGGCGCCGTGGCCGAAGGTCATGGTGCCGAGGCAGATCTCCGAGACCTTGAGGCCGGTGCGGCCGAGGCGACGATACTCCATGGCGAGTCCTCCGGGGGTCAGGCGGCGAGCTCTGCGGCGAGCAGCGTCTCGACCGCGAGCGGCGCCAGGTCGGGCGGGGTCCAGTCGAGCCGGGCGGGCGTCGAGAGCAGGAGGTCGCGGCTCCAGAAGACGAAGATGCCTTCCTTCGAGCCGTGACGGCTCTCGACGAAGTCGTTGACGAGATCGACCAGGCGGAGCGGCTTCGCCGTCTCGAGGTAACGGGCGCTGGCCCAGACGTAATACATCGTCACCGTCTCGTGGTAGCCGCGGGTCTCCGAGTTGGGCGTGCCGGAGGCCTCGTTGTAGGTGCGGATACCCTGGCGGAGCATTGCCTTCGAGTCTTCCTCGCCGAACCGGCGAACGTGCCAGAGGCCGACCGCCAGATGCGCCTGGTGGGTCCATCCGGCCGCCGGCAGCGCATGCGAACGGAAGCCGTCGACGACCGCGAGCACCCCGCGCTCGTCCTCGAACCTGGGGAATTTCCGGCTTGGCGTGTTCATGCCCATGGCGGCGACGCTACCAGCGGCGGCCGGGGCCGTCACCCTTGGTTTCATATCGGAAAGGGAAAGGCGACATCGGTGCTGCCGCTGGTCTAGGCTCCCGATCCGAAGCCGGAGCCGGCTTAAGAGGGGGGAACATGAACGGCAAGCGTCCACCGATTTCTTCTGTCCATGGCGTCGTCGCCGCAGCGCATCCGCTGGCCGCCCAGGCGGGTGCCCGGCTGCTGCGCGAAGGCGGCAACGCCTTCGATGCGATCGCCGCCACCGCCGCCGCGCTCAACGTCGCCGAGCCTTACATGTCCGGCCTCGCCGGCATGGGAATGGCGACCGTCTATGTCGCCAAGGAGAAGCGGGTCCGCACGCTCGACTTCATCACCAAGGTCCCGTTCAGGCTGCCGGTCGCGCGCTTCAAGGACCGCGAGGATCTCCATCGCGGCCCGCTGGCCTGCAGCACGCCGGGCAACCTCGCCGGCTGGTGCGAGCTGGTGAAGAAGTACGGGCGGAAGTCGCTGAAGGACGTGTTCCAGCCGGCGATCGAGCTGGCGCGCGACGGCATCGTGCTGACCCACTTCAACGAAGACAAGTTCATGGAGGCGGCGCGCGACCTGAAGAAGCACAAGGCCTTCTACGACGACTGGAACCGCACCTACGCCTTCGGCAAGGGGGTCGTCCGGGCCGGCCAGGTGCTGAAGCAGCCCGACCTCGCCAAGACCTATCAGGCGATCGTCGCCAACGGTCCCGGCTACCTCTACAACGGCCCGCTCGGCAAGGCGCTGCTCGCCCATGCGAAGAAGCTGGGCGGCTGCCTGACCCAGGCGGACTTCGACGCGGCCAAGCCGGTCTGGCTGGAGCCGGTCGCGGCCGACTATCGCGGCATGACCGTGCATACCCTGCCGCCGCCCTGCGAAGGCTTCCAGTACCTGCTGACGCTCCGCATCCTCGACGGCTTCGACCTGGGCCGCCTCGAGCGCAACGGCGTCGAGCATCTCGACATCGTCTATCGCGCCATCCGCCTCGCCGCCGGCGCCCGCATCGAGCACAACAACCCGAGCCCGAAGAAGCTGAAGGAGCTGCTTTCCGACGGCTTCGTCGCCAAGCTGAGGAAGCGCGTCGCCGACGGCAAGCCGATCGACGCGCCGACCGAGCAGTGGGTCGTGCCGAAGCCGATCGACGAGAGGAAGGAGCACACCACCTCCTTCTCGGCGGCCGACCGCGACGGCAACGTCATCTGCCTGACCCAGAGCCTCGGCGCCGGCTTCGGCTGCGGCGTGGTCGTTCCGGGCACCGGGGTCTGCCTCAATAATTTCCTCTACTGGGGCGAGATCAATCCCAAGGGCACCAACTACATGCGCCCGGGCGGGCCGCTGGCGCTGCCGATGGCGCCGTCGGTGGGCTTGAGGAAAGGCAAGGCGGTCCTGGCGCTGGGCACGCCCGGCAGCTACGGCATCTGCCAGACCCAGACCCAGACCATGGTGCAGCTCGTCGACTTCGGCTTGCCGATCCAGGACGCGATCGAGGCGCCGCGGGCCCGCCTGTGGGACGGGCGTCGGGTCCAGGTCGAGGGCCGCGTCCGCCCGGCGGTGGTGGACGCGCTCAAGGCGCGCGGCCATGACGCCGAGCACTATGTTTCCTGGACCATGTCGGTCGGCGGCATGCACGGGATCGTCATCGATCCCGTCTCCGGCGCCATGACCGGCGGCTGCGATCCGAGGCGCGACGGCTACGTCGCGACCCCCTAAAGGGTCGTCGACGTCGATGCGGCCGCCGACATCTCCGGCGGCCGCATGAGGAGGCCGAGACAGCCGGTTGCGGCCATGAACAGGCCGGCGAAGATCACGGTCGCGATCGCGCCGGGCCCGGCGAACATCCATGAGCCGACGAGCGAGCTCAGCGCCATCGAGCCAGAGGTGAGCGCGATCCTCAGGCGGAACACCGCGGCGATGTCGGCGCCGGAGACCCGGGTCTGCAGCAAGGTCAGCATCGGCAGGAAGAAGATCGGCCCGCCCCAGCCGGCGACGAAGCCGATCGCCATCATCGCCGGCAGCTCCCAGGCCCCGAAGCCGATCACCAGCGGCATGGGCAGGAGGGCGATGGCGAAGCCGAGCACGAGATAGCCCGAAAACATGAAGCGCCAGCGGTCGACCGGTCGCCGGTAGGCGACCCAGACGTTGGAGGAGAAGTCGCCGACGCCGTAGGCGGCGAGGAGACAGCTCAAGGCGACCAGCGGCTGCGCCTCGAAGCCCGACGGCGGATGGTTCGCCATCAGCATGGGGATACCGAGGGTCAAGCCCAGGATCCAACCGAACAGGTTGATGGTGTTGGCGGCGAGGATGCGGCCGACCGCCCGATCGCGGCGGGCGACCACGATCCCTTGAAGCATCCGGCGGACCGCGCCGGCAATCCCGGCCCCGCTCGCGCCATGGAGGCCGAGCGGCCGGTCGAGGCCGCGCCCGACCCCGCGGATCGCCAGCGCCGCCAGCGCGTAGCCTCCGGCGGCGGCGGTCAGGAAATGGATCACCGGCAGCACGAGCGAGAGCAGGCCGCCGACGAACGGTCCGATCAGGCGGGCGAGGCGGTGGGTCGAGTCGAACAGGCCGTTGATCCCCTGGATGTGGTCAGGCGACGGCGCCAGCTTCGGCACGCTCGATTGCAGCGCCGGATCGAAGACGCCACGGAGCGAGGACATGGCGACGGCGGCGATCATCAGCGTCGGAAAGGTCAGGAGCCCGGTCAGCGCCAGAGCCACCGGCACCAGGGCCAAGCCGGCCCGCACCAGATTGACGAAGACCATGGTGGCGCGCGGCGAGAAGCGGTCGGCGACCGCGCCGGCGAGGATGCTGACGACGAAGGCGGCGACGAACTGGGCCGCCGGCAAGAAGCTCGCCGCCGCCCCGACCATGTCGATGGCGAGCCAGATCACCGCCATGCTCAGGAGCTCGTGGGCGACGCTCTGGAAGCTCAGGCCCGCCCAGACCCGGCGGGTCGGCGGGTCCTGGACGAGGTCGATGAACGGATGCGGCAGGGACGGCTCCGGAGGGCGGGCATGACGCGGGCCGGCCACTTTGCCCGAGCCCGCCCGGCCGCGCTATCCTTCCACGAAATCGAGGACACGACATGACGACCATCATGCTTCCCCGACCGATCGTCGGCGCCTGCGCCTGGCATGGGCGCGATATCGCCGGTTCGACCCGCTGGGTCCGCAACCTGCCGGCGGCCGCCATCGCCGAGATCGACCAGGCGCTCGACGCGGCGAAGCGTCGGAACGTCGCCTGGTCGGATGTCACCAAGGCGAGCTTCCCGCTGCCGGGCATGGCCGGCGTCCTCGACGACATCCGCGACGAGCTGGAGAACGGCTCCGGCATGATCCAGCTCCGCGGCCTCCCGGTCGCCCGCTACGCCGAGGAGGATCTGCGGCGGATCTGGTTCGGGATCGGCGCCAATCTCGGCATGCCGCTCAATCAGAACAAGTCGGGCGAGCTGATGCGCGCCATCCGCGACGAGGGCGGCGCCGCGCTCGCCGGCCAGCACTATGGCCAGCTCGACGAGGGCCAGGGCAAGACCTTCCTCTCCTCATATGCCCGCACGCTCACCAACGGCCAGCTCCGCTTCCACACCGACCGCTGCGATGCCGTCGGCCTGCTGTGCGTCCGCCAGGCCAAGGCCGGCGGCACCAGCAAGCTCGCCAGCTCGGCCATGGTCCACAACACCATGCTGGAGCGCCGTCCCGATCTCTGCGCCGCCCTCTACCAGGACATCTGGCGGAGCCGTTTCGGCGAGGAGCCGGGCGGCGAGAAGCTGGCCTATCCGCTTCCGGTCTTCGGCCAGCGCGACGGCCGCTTCACCAGCCACTACTCGCTCACATACATCGAGGCGGCGCAGAAGATGGGCGAGGTGCCGCGCCTGACCGAGGCGCAGCACGAAGGCATCGACATGCTGATGGCGCTTGCCGAGGAGCTGTCCTTCGAGATGCGCTTCGCGCCGGGCGACATCCAGCTCCTCAACAACCATGTGATCTATCACGGCCGCACGCCCTTCGAGGACGACGCCGCCTCCGGCCAGGACCGCCTCCTTCTCCGGATCTGGCTGGCGCTTCCCAACAGCCGGGCGCTACCCCACGGGCACGAGGTGCTGTGGCGGTCGATTGCGCCCGGCGCTCCCAGAGGCGGGATCGGCCAGGTCGCCGGCCCGGCCTTGCAGAGCGCCTAGGCTTCGGGCACAAACCGACCGCGGTTGCGGCCTTCATCGAACCGACATATCCCTGCAACGGAAACGTCTTCAAACTCCGGCACAGGTGGCGGCCCGGACCTAGTCGAAAGGATCGCGCATGTTTCGCCTCATCGCCGCCGCCCTCGCGCTCGCCCTTGGACTCGCCGCCTCCGCCGAGGCCCAGGTCTCCGGCAAGCTCGGCCTCTACACCTCCCAGCCCGACCGCGACGCGGCCCAGACCGTCGAGGGATTCCGCAAGCGCCATCCCCAGGTCGAGGTCGAGATCTTCCGCTCCGGCACCACCGAGGTGATGAACAAGCTCCTGGCCGAATTCGCTGCCGGCGATCCGCGCCCCGACGTGCTGTTCATCGCCGACGCCGTGTCGATGGAGCGGCTCAAGGCCGACGGGCGTCTGCTCCCCTACCCGGGCGCCGACGTCAGCCAGTTCCCGGCCGCGGCCTATGACCGCGACCGCACCTATTTCGGCTCGAAGCTCATCACCACCGGCATCATCGTCAACGCCAAGGCGCCGTTCACCCCTAAGTCCTGGGCCGATCTCCTGAGGCCGGAAGCCAGGGGCCAAGTGACGCTGCCGAGCCCGCTCTATTCCGGCGCCGCGGCGATCCACATGGCGGCGCTGGCCGCCCTTCCCGGCCTCGGGCCCAAATACTACGAGGCGCTGTCGAAGAACGGCGCGTCGGCCGTCCGCGGCAACGGCGCCGTCGTCACCCAGGTCGCCGGCGGCGAGAAGATGTTCGGCTTCATCGTCGAGTTCATGGCGCTGAACGCCCAGAAGAAGGGCTCCCCGGTCAGCTTCGTCTTCCCGACCGAAGGCGTGTCGGCGGTGACCGAGCCGGTCGCGGCCTTGAAGACCGCGAAGAACCCGGCGGCGGCGCGGGCCTTCATCGACTTCGTGCTGTCGAAGGAAGGCCAGGAGCTGGCCGTGGCCCAGGGTTACCTGCCGGCGAGGCGCGACGTGCGCCCGCCCGAAGGCTTCCCCGGAATCGCCGACGTCAAGCTGATCGCGATCGACGTACCGGCGGCAATCGCCGCCGACGAGGCCAACAAGAAGGCCTTCGCCGACCTGTTCGGCGGATGAATGGCGGGCGCGGCGGCGAGACCAGGGGCTGACCCGGGCGAGCGGCTCATCCTGATCCTGCTCGTCGTCTTCGCCGGCCTGGTCGCCGTCCTGCCGGTCGCCCGCCTGCTCATCGCCGGCCTTGCGCCTTCCGGCGAGCTCGACCTCTCGGTGATGGCCGCGGCGTGGTCGCGGGAGGCGACGCAACGTGCGCTCGGGCGGACGCTCGTCAGCGCGCTCGGCGGCACCGCGATCTCGCTCGCGCTCGGCACCGGCTTCGCCCTCCTGGTGACGCTGACCGACGTCCGCGCCAAGACGGTGCTGGTCTTCGCCTTCATGCTGCCGCTGATGATCGCCCCACAGGTGACGGCGCTCGCCTGGATCCAGTCCCTCGGCCCGGGCAGCGCGCTTCTGCGCCTGGTCGGGCTCGAGCCGCCGCCGGGAACGCCGCATCCGCTCTACGGCGCCGGCGGTATCATTCTTCTTCTTGGGCTGCACCACGCGCCGCTGGTGTTCCTCGCCTTGCGCGCGGCGTTGAGGAGCCTGCCCCGCGAGCTGGTCGAGGCGGCCTCGGCATCCGGCGCCTCGCCGCTGTTCGTCGTCCGCACCGTGGTGCTGCCGCTGATGCGCCCGGCGCTCGCCGCCGGCGCCGGGCTTGCCTTCGTCTCCGCCATCGGCAATTTCGGCATTCCGGCGCTGCTCGGCATTCCCGCCGGCTATACCGTCCTCGTCACCCTGATCTATCAGCGGCTCTCCGGCTTCGGCCCGCGCGTCCTGCCGGAGGTCGCCGCGATCGCCGTGGTGCTGGCGATCCTGGCCGCCCTCGGCCTGCTCGCCCAGTTGCGGAGCACCCGCCGCGACGACTCGAGGACGGCCACGCTGTCGGCGGCGGTGCCCGGCTGGTCGCTCGGCCGCTGGCGGCTGCCGGTCGAGGCCGGCGTTTGGATGCTGCTCGGCTTCGTCGTCTTCGTCCCGCTCCTCGCCCTGGTCGCCACCTCGGTGGTCAAGGCCCAGGGGGTGCCGTTGAGCGCCGAGACGGCGACGCTTGCCCACTACCTCTATGTGCTGTTCGACCACGGCGCGACCCGGCGCGCTTTCGCCAACAGCTTCTCGCTGGCCGGCGCCGCCGCGCTCCTGCTGATGACCGTCGCCGTGCCGCTCGCCGTGCTCGCCGACTGGCGGCGGAGCCGGATCGCCAACCTCCTGGCCGTCGCCGCCGAGCTACCCTATGCGCTTCCCGGCGTCGTCCTCGCCATCGGCGTCATTCTCGCCTTCCTCCGGCCGGTCCCGCTCATCGGCATCGGTCTCTACAACACCGTCTGGATCATTCTGATCGCCTACCTCGCCCGCTTCCTCACCCTGGCGTGGCGCCCGGTCGCCGCCGGCCTCGCCCAGATCGACCGCGGCCTCGACGAGGCGGCGCAGGCGGCCGGCGCCGGCTTCGCCTTCCGGCTTCGCACCATCGCCTACCCGATGCTGGCGCCGGCGATGGCGGCGGGCGGCATCATCGTCTTCCTGACCGCCTTCAACGAGCTGACGGTCTCCGCCCTCCTGTGGTCGTCGGGCCGCGAGACGCTGGGCGTGCTCGTCTTCGGCCTGGAGCAGGCCGGAGAGTCGACCGCGGCTGCGGCGGTCGCCGTGCTGACGGTCGCCGCCACGCTCGGGCTCATGCTGCTGGGATCGGCGGTGGCCCGCCGGCTGCCGCACGGGGTGCTGCCGTGGCGGGCGTGATCCTCGATCGCGTCACCCGCCGTTTCGACGCCGCCGCGCCGGCGGTCGACGACGTCAGCCTCGAGCTCCGCGACGGCGAGCTTCTGGCGGTCCTCGGCCGCTCGGGCTCCGGCAAGACGACGCTGCTTCGCCTCGTCGCCGGGTTCGAGCGCCCGGATTCGGGCGAGATCCGCATCGCCGGCGAATCGGTCGCCGGCAACGGCCGCTTCGTGCCGCCCGAGCGCCGCCGGATCGGCATGGTATTCCAGTCATACGCGCTCTGGCCGCACATGGACGTGCGGCGGAACGTCGGCTACCCGCTGGAGGCGCGCGGCCTCGGCGGCACCGAGTACGAGGCGCGCGTCGACCGGGCGCTGGCGGCGGTCGGGCTTGGCGACTACGGCCGGCGCCGGCCCCAGGCGCTCTCCGGCGGACAGCGCCAGCGCGTCGCGCTCGCCCGCTGCCTGGTGATGGAGCCGGCGGTGGTGCTGCTCGACGAGCCGCTGGCCAGCCTCGATGTTCACCTGCGCGCCAGCCTGCGCGAGGAGTTCGTCGCCTTCCACGCCGAGACCGGCGCGACCATGCTCTACGTCACCCACGACCAGGCCGAGGCCCTGGCGATCGCCGACCGCATCGCCGTCCTCGACCACGGCCGGCTCCTGCAGGTGGCGGCACCGGAAACGCTCTACCGCGAGCCGGCATCGGTGCCGGTCGCCGCCTTCGTCGGCGCCGGCGCCGTGGTGCCGGCCGAGGTGCTGGGCCCGGTCGTCGGCGGCGTGGCGCCGGTCCGGCTCCTCGGTGTCACCCGGACGCTGAGGGCGGCGCCCGGGCAGCGACCGGGGCCGGCAGCGGCGTGCCTCAGACCGGAGGACCTGGCGGTCGCGGCCGACGGCATCGCCGCGCGAGTGATCCGACGCACCTATCAGGGCGCCACCGTCGCCCTCGCGCTCGACTGCGCCGGCCAGCGGCTGAGCGCCGCGGTTCCGGCGTCGGCGGTGCCGGACTCGGCCGAGCTCCGGCTCGACATCCGCGACGGATGGGTCATTCCGGGATAGTCTCGGCCCGTCGGCCAGCACGAAACATGATCGATATGAGCGATGCCCGCTCGATCTTCTCCGGCATCTATCGCGGCAACGTCTGGGGCGACCGGCAATCCGCCTCCGCACCCGGATCCAATCTGCGCCAGACCGAGATCCTCTTGCGCGAGCTGCCGGCGCTGCTCGCCGGGCTCGGCGTGAAGACGCTGGTCGACGCTCCCTGCGGCGACATGAACTGGATGCGGCGCCTCGACTACGCGTTCATTTGCGCCGACATCGCCTGGGACCCGCTGCCCAAGGCCGACGCGCTGCTGTGCCGCGACGCCCTCGTCCACCTGCCCCACGCGATGATCCGCGCCTTCGTCGCCAACCTGAAGCGGAGCGGGATTCCTCTCCTGCTGACGACGACGTTTCCGGAGAAGGTCAACAAGGACATCGAGATCGGCCAGTGGCGGGCGCTCAACCTCGAGGACCCGCCGTTGGACTGGCCGCCGCCGCTCCACGTCATCCGCGAACGCCCGCCCGATCCCGGCGACCCCTACAACGACAAATCGCTCGCGGTCTGGCGCGTTTCGGATATTCCCGTCCGCGGATGACCGGCGAGCGGACCGTGCTAGGCTTCCTCCGACGACCGTCCCGGAGGGTCCCGCCGTGAGCCGTTTCCTCTCGCCCGACCAGGTCGCCCGCTACGAGCGCGACGGCTACGTGTTTCCCGTCGACGTCCTCGATGCCGACGAGGTCGCGTCGGCGCGCCGCAAGCTCGAGAGCTTCGAGGCCAAGCTCGGCCAGCCGCTGCCGCGCGCGTTGATCGCCATGCCGAACATCTATGCGAGTTTCGTCGACGAGATCATCCGTTCGCCCCGCATCCTCGATCCGGTCGAGAGCCTGCTCGGGCCCGACATCCTGTGCTGGGAATGCGCGTTCCTCACCAAGGAGCCCCATGCCAAGTCGTTCTTCTCCTGGCACCAGGACGCCAAGTATTGGGGGCTCGAGCCCTATGACGTGCTGACCGCCTGGGTCGCCTTGAGCCCGGCGACGCGCCAGAGCGGCTGCATGCAGCTGATGACCGGCTCGCACATCGGCGAACTCGCCCCGCACAAGGACACCTACGGCAAGGACAACATGCTCTCCCGCGGCCAGGAGATGCAGGTCGAGGTCGATCCGGCCCGCTGCGTCGACGTCGCGCTCGCGCCCGGACAGATGTCGCTGCACCACGTCAAGATCGCCCACGGCTCGGGCCCGAACGAGTCCGACGACCGCCGCATCGGCCTGGTCATCCGCTACGTCCCCGCCCATGTGCGGCAGACCACCGGCAAGCGCGATACCGCGGCGCTGGTCCGCGGCGAGAGCCGCTACGGGCATTTCGACCTGCAGCCGCGCCCGACCGGCGACTTCACCGAGGAGGGCCTGGCGCTCCACAAGCTCTACATCGAGCGCCGGCGCGACATCACCATGCGAAAGACCGAGGCGGCCTGACCGCGGCCCTACGCGAAGGTCAGGTGGACCTTCATCGCCTTGGAGCGGTCTGACGCGAGCGCGAACGCCCGGTCGGCATCTCTCGCCGCGATGCTGTCGGTGAGGATCGGCAGCACGTCGATGCGCCCGGAGGCGATGCAGTCGACCGCCCAGGCGAACTCCTCGAAGAAGCGGAACGATCCCCTGAGGTCGATTTCCTTGGCGACCACCAGGTTCATCGGCAGGGCGACGTCGCCGCCGAGACCGAGCTGAACGGCGATGCCGCAGGCGCGGACGGCGGTGAGCACCGCGCGCATGGCGCGCTCGTTGCCCGACGCCTCGAAGGCGACGTCGAAGCTGCCCTTGTCCGCCTCGTAGCGCCGGGCCCAGTCGGGATCGGCCGACGCATCGATCGCCCGATCGGCGCCCATGCGCGTGGCGGCGGCGAGCGGTGCCGAGGCCACGTCGACGGCGACGATTTCGGCCGCCCCCGACATCCGCGCGGCGGCAACGGTGAGCGCGCCGATCGGTCCAGAGCCGGTGACGAGCACGCGCTTGCCGAGAAGCGAGCCGGCGCGCGTCATCGCATGGAGGGCGACCGCCAGCGGCTCGGCGAAGGCGGCCTGAGCGGCGGTGACGGTCGCCGGCACCGGATGGCACTGGCGCTCGCCGATGGTCAGGCTCTGGCGGAAGGCGCCCTGGACGTGGGGAAAGCGCATGGCGCTGCCGAAAAAGCGCATGTCCAGGCACTGGTTCTGGAGCCCGTCCCGGCAGTAGCGGCAGGTGCCGCAGGCGATGCCGGGCTCGAGGGCGACGAGCTGGCCGACCGCGACCCGGCTCACGCCCGGGCCGACTTCAGCGACGGTGCCGGAGACCTCGTGGCCGAGGATCATCGGCTGCCTGAGGCGAACCGTGCCGAAGCCGCCGTGGAAGTAGTAGTGGAGGTCGGAGCCGCAGATGCCGCCGGCGGCGACGTCGACCCGGACCTCGCCCACGCCCGGCTCCTCATCGGGCACCTCCTCGAAGCGGAGATCCTTGGGGGCGTGGAGGACACAGGCTTTCATGGGGCGGCTCCGAAGTGGGGAACGCTTCCATCTCGGCCGCCTCGGGCCCGATTGTCCATCCCCTTCCGCGGCCGGCCACCTTCGATTGCCCGGCATAGGATGGCTGATCTAGCCTCGCCCGGGTGGAACCGGAGGACGTCCATGCGCAAGTTCGAGGATCTGAAGATCGGCTGCACCGCCGGCGGCACCACCCACAGCGACGCGGCGATCCCGGCGCCGGCGGAGAAGGTCCGCATGGTCAAGGAGGCCGGCGTCTTCGACTACATCGACCGCACGCCGCCCTTGGAGGAGCTCGAGGAATACGCCAAGGCCAGCCAGCAATACGGCGTGCCCATCCTCTCCTGCGGCTGGTTCTACACCTTGGGCCGCGACGAGAAGCTGGCCGAGCGCAACCTCTACTTCGCCCGCGAGCTGGGATCGGTCGTCCATAACACCCAGGTGATGACCAACAACGCCGAGGGCCGGCCGGTCGCCGACCAGGAGGTCGCCGACTTCTACTGCAAGATCGTCGACTTCGGCGGCAAGATGGGCGTGACCCCGTGCCTGGAGGTCCATGTCAACATGTGGTCGGAGCATTTCGGCCGGGTCGAGAAGGTGGCCGAGCTCGTCAGGAAGCGCGGCATCCCTTTCTACATGACGCTCGATCACTCCCACGTCATCTTCAAGATCGACAATCCGAAGGAGCAGGAGGTCCAGAACATGAAGGCCGACATCGACGCCGGCCGCCTGGAGCTCCATCCGGACAAGCCCGGCAACGTCTCCTTCGGTTGGATCGAGAACAACTATGTCAAGCTCATGCACGCCCGCGCCAGCGTGCCCAACAACCCGCTCAACATCTGGGCCAAGCACCCGGACGGCCGCGTCGGCCGCGGCATCCAGTATCCGTTCGTCGAGCCGAAGCCCGGCGAGTGGCACTCGGCGTGGGACGAGAAGCGGCTGGAGCCGTGGAAGCAGGTGGTTCGCAAGCTCCTCACGCACCACGCCACGGTCGCCAAGAGCCCGCTCCAGTTCATCTCCTGCGAGTTCATCCCGCCGCCGGACTACGGCGGCGGCGCCAAGTACTCGATCTTCGAGCAGAACATCGCCTGCGCGAAATGGATCCGGGAGACCTGGCGGGACACGGTGAAGAAGGCGGCGGCCTAGCGCCGGCCGTAGAGGCCGGCTCCGAGCGGCACGATCCCCAGCACCAGGGCCCCGCCGGCCAGGAAAGGCGGGATGGCGTAGGACTTGTCCTGGGTCGCCTGGATCTAGAGGTCGCCGATCTTCAACACCTCTTTCGTCTCCTGGGTGGTAGCGACGGGGATCGCAAATCCCAACAGACCGAGCACCGCAAGGATCGCGCCGACCGCGACCAGACCATTCCGGGGGATGTCAGCCATCGCTTGCATCATGCGTCGTGGAGCCGCGGCACGGCTACGGGACGGGCTTCCGTGTCGCTTCCTGAGTGAGCGGGAGATCGCAGGTCGAGGGCGCCCCGACCGGACTCGAAATGTCACCGCGGTCGGCTATCATGCCGCCGCCCGTAGTCCCCGCGCCTCCGGAGGCCCCCTATGGCCGCGACCACCGCATCCGAATCCATCACGCTGGAGGCGGCAATCGAGATCGCCCAGGTGGCGCTGGCGCTCGGCCGATCGCGCAAGATGGCGCCGCTCGCCGTCGCCGTGCTCGACCAAAGAGGTGCGCTGAAAGCCTATCTCGGCGAAGACGGCACCGGCCTCCTCCGTTTCGAGATCGCCTTCGGCAAGGCCTGGGGCGCGCTCGGCATGGGTTTCGGCGGACGCGAGTTCGCGCGCCGCGGCGCCAAGGGCCCGGTCTTCCTCAACGCCCTCCAGGCGATGAGCGGGGGACGGGCGGTGCCGGCGGCGGGCGGCCTCCTCATCCGCACCTCCGGCGGCCTGATCGTCGGTGCCGTCGGCGTCACCGGCGACGCCTCCGACAACGACGAGCTCTGCGCCATCGCCGGCATCGAGAAGGTCGGCCTGATCGCGGACACCGGCGACCCGCGCTAGGCGCCCGCCATGCTCCATTCCCTCTACGCCTATCCGGACTGGGCCATCGCCGGCCTGTTCGTCGCCGTCGCCGTCGCGACGTCGATCGCCCTGATGCTCGGCCTTCGCGCCGTCCTGCCTATACGCGACGACAAGGACACCTTCGACATCGCCATCCGGGTCATGCCGGCGGTGCTGTCGCTGACCGCCTTCGTGCTCGCCTTCTCGATCGTCCAGGTCAAGAACGAGCATGTGCACGCCGAAAAGATCACGATCGACGAGGCGACGAGCCTCGCCCAGCTCGACCGCCTCCTGATACGGATCGATCCCCAGGCGACCGAGCCGGCCCGGAAGGCGATCGCCGTCTACGCCCGAAGCATCGTTGCCGACGAATGGCCGCACATGGAAGTGGGGGAGGGCGGCTTCGGCAACGACCGGACCCGAGACCTGCTGCGGACCATGAGCGACCTGCTGCACCGCCTCAACGTCAGCGACATCAAGCAATCGACGACCTTCAACGAGGTGATGGGCGCCGCCGATCAGATCGAGGATCTGCGCGACAGCCGGCTGCGCGAGGCGCGTGAAGGCATCCCTTCTCTGTTCTGGATGATGATCGGCCTGCTGACGCTGCTGATGATGGCGCTCGGCGCGTTCATCCGGCCGACGTTCACCGGCGTCGTGATGGTGGCGAGCCAGGCCGCGGCGATCGGCCTTCTTTCGGCCTTCCTGTTCTCCCTCGATCACCCATTCCAAGGCGAGAGCGGCGTCACGCCCTGGATGCTGGAGCGCGTGATCGCCGGCCTGTCGGTCAAGCCGTGAGGTCGAGGCGCGCCAGCTCCGCCGTCGCCGCCGCGACGCCGGCCGCCAGCGTCGCCTGCAGGAGATAGCCGCCGGTCGGCGCCTCCCAGTCGAGCATCTCGCCGGCGACGAAGACGTCCGGAACGTTCCGGAGACCGAGGCCGTCATCGACCGCGGCGAGCGCGACCCCGCCGGCGGTCGAGATGGCGCGTTCGAGCGGCTGGAGTCCGGTGAGCGCGACCGGCACCGCCTTGATCTGGCGGGCGAGGCCGGCCGGATCGTCGGCGAGCCCGCCGCCATGCGCTTCCCGGAGCAGGTTGATCGCCACCGGCGAGAGGCTGATCGCCTTCCTTAGGAACGTAGAGCGCGACTGCCCGCGCGACGGCCGGTCCAGCTTCGCGATCAGCCGGTCCGCCGGCAGATCCGGAGAAAGGTCGATCTCCAGGACCGCGCCGCCGGTCTCGGCGATCGCCTCCCTAAGAGCCGCCGAGAGGGCATAGACCGCGCCGCCTTCGAGCCCGTAGCCGGTGACGACCGCCTCGCCCCGGATCGTGCGGCCGGCGAAGGAGAAGGCGGCGGGCTTCAGCGGCTGTCCGGCGAAGCGCCCGCGGAAAGCCGGACTCCAGGCGACGTCGACGCCGCAATTGGCCGGACCGAGGGGCGTCACGGCGACGCCGCACTGGCCGAGGATCGCCGTCCAGTCGCCGGTCGATCCGAGCCGGGGCCAGCTCGCCCCGCCGAGCGCCAGCACCGTCGCCGCCGGCCGCGCCACCTCGACCTCCTGGCCATCGACGCGAAAGACGAGGGCGCCGGCAGCGCTCCAGCCCCGCCAGTCATGGCGGGTCCTGAGGCGCACGTCCCGCGCCGCCAGCCGCGCGAGCCAGGCTCGGAGCAGCGGCGAGGCCTTCAGCGCCCTCGGGAAGACCCGGCCGCTGGAACCGACGAAGGTCGGCTGCCCCAGGCCCTCGGCCCAGGCGACCAGCGCCTGCGGCGGAAACGCCTCGAGGATCGGCCGGAGCCAGGCGGACGCGGCGCCATAGCGGCGAAGGAAGGGCTCCAGGGGTTCGGAATGGGTGAGGTTGAGACCGCCGCGCCCGGCCATCAGCAGCTTCCGGCCGGGCGTTCCCATCCGCTCGTAGAGGATGACCGGGCGGCCGGCGGCGCTGACGACCTCGGCCGCCATCAGCCCGGCCGGACCCCCGCCGATCACCGCGACGGACCGCTCGACCTGTGGATAAGTGATCCGCGTCACAGTCCCACCATGGCAGCGCCGCTACGATCTCGCACTTGTTCTGGTTGGAGAACCGGAGATGGACAAGACACCGGAGTTCTATCGGGCCAAAGCCAGCGAGTGCCGCAACGCCGTGGCCCGTAGCCCGACCAGCGCGGGCCGGTCCATGCTTCTGCTCTGGGCCAAAGGATTCGAGCGGACGGCCTCGGTCCTGGAGTCCAAGCGGACGGCGTTCGAGGATTTCTGCGCGCAATCGAAAAGACTGGCAGCGGAGCGATCGTCCAGCCGCTGAGCGTCGCACGCCGCCAGCGCAACTTCCGCGGCGCGACCCGACGGACCTCGAGTCGGATGGAGCGGCCGCGCGCTGATGCGCTGACCGCCGAAGGATCTAGGGATCGAGCGCGGCGGCGCAGGCGTCGGTGGGCGCCGCCGCCTGATGGCCGACGACCGGGATCGCCTTCACCACCGCGGAGACCACCCGGCAAGGGGCGGCGGCGAGACCGCAGCCGGAGAGGGAGGCGGCAATCAGGACCGGGAGGGCGAGGCGGCGGATGCGTCCAGGCAGCGAGCGCATGGGGTATCTATACCACCTGGGCCGCCTGCGCCTAGATTGGACTCCGTGGGCCCCGGCCTCCGTTCCCACGTGAGCATGGGAGACCTGCAGGGATGGCGACGCAGCTTCGCGACCGGCTCGAGCTCAAGGCGCTCAAAGGCGATTTCGGCATCGAGGCGCTCGGCATCGACATCTCCCGGCCGCTCGACCCGGCGATCAGCGACCGGCTCCGCGCCGCGTTCGACCGCCACCGCATCCTGGTCGTGCGCGGCCAGAGCCTGACGCCCGAAGCGCATATCGCGTTCAGCCGGAATTTCGGCGAGCTCGAGGTGCATGTGCTGAACGAGTACCACAAGCCGACGCATCCGGAGATCTTCGAGCTCTCGAACATCGGAGCGGACGGCAGGCCGAACGCCGTGCACCCCGACCGCGGCACGCTTTTCTGGCACACCGACGCCTCGTTCCAGGCGAAGCCGGCGCTGGCGACGATCCTCTACGCCGAGCGCGCCCCGGCGAACGGCGGGCATACGATGTTCGCCGACATGATCGGCGCCTACGAGGCGCTCGGACAGGCGGAGCGCGAGCGGTTCGCGAAGCTCCGCGTGCGGCACGACCTCAACATCTCGCGCCTCAAGGCGGGATATCCGGAGATGTCGGAATCCCAGAAGCGGAACGCGCCGCCGGTGGTCCAGCCGCTGGTGCGCCTCCACCCGCCGACGGGCCGGAAGGCGATCTACCTCGGCAGCCACGGCCAGGAGTTCGTGGGCATGCCGCCGCTCGAGAGCCTGGGCATGATGGAGCGCATCATGAACCACGCGACCGAGCCGCGCTTCGTCTATGAGCACGTCTGGCGGGAAGGCGACCTGGTGATGTGGGACAACCGCGCGACCGTCCATCGCGGCACCGAGTACGACACGGCGGTCGAGCCCCGCGTCGTCCGCCGCACGGTGATCAAGGGCGACGCGCCGATCGCCGCGGGGTGATCGCCAAGGGCCACAGGCGGGATCTCCTCTCCGCCGAGCTTTCCACGGCACCCGGCGGCCTCTTATGATCGGCGGTCACCGGGAGGCGACGATGCATCCAGCGATTCTTCTCGTGGCGGTTCTGCTGGCGAGCGCCCCCGGGCGCGCAGCCGAGGTCCTGCCGATATTCGATGCGCATCTGCACTACAGCCATGACGCCTGGGATCCGGTGCCGCCCGAGCGGGCGGTGGCGATCCTGAGGCAGGCGGGCCTCCGCCGCGCCATGATCTCCAGCTCCGACGACGAGGGAACGCAGAAGCTCCATGCCCTGGCGCCGGACCTGGTCATCCCGGTGCTGCGCCCCTACCGCAAGCGCACCGACGTCTCGACCTGGGTGCGCGACGAGAGCGTGCTGACCTACCTCGCCGAGCGGCTGGCCAAGTACCGCTACGCCGCCATCGGCGAGTTCCACGTGTACGGCGCGGACGCCGATCTGCCGGTCGTCCGCGGCATGGTCCGGATGGCCAAGGATCGTGGGCTGTTCCTGCACCTGCACGGCGATGCCGAGGCGGTCGAGCGCGTGTTCCGCCAGGACCCGGAGGCCCGCATCCTGTGGGCGCATTCCGGCTTCGACCGGCCGGACAACGTCCGCGCGATGCTGGAGCGCCACCCGCGCCTGTGGTGCGACCTCGCCTTCCGCACCGATCACGCCAGCGGCGGCCGGGTGGATCCGGTCTGGCGCGCGCTGTTCCTGGCGCATCCCGGGCGGTTCATGGTCGGGACCGATACCTTCGTCCCCGAGCGCTGGCACTACATCGTCGAGCACGCCTCCTGGTCGAGGGCCTGGCTCGAGGACCTGCCGCGCGAGGTGGCCGAGCGCATCGCCTGGCGCAACGGCGACGCCCTGTTCGGCGATGCGCTGCGCCGCGACTAGCCTCGCCCTGATCCTGGCGACGCTCAGCCCGGCCGGCGCCTGCGAGCCGCCGCGGCTGGAACAGGCGACCCGGATCGAGGGAACGCGGCATGTCGTGCTGTTTCGCGGCGTCCCGTCGCCACTGCCGCTCAACGCCACCTTCGCCCTGGAGATCGCGGTCTGCGCCAGGAACGGGGCGGCCGTGGCGCCGCCCGGCGTCGACGCCCGGATGCCGGCGCACCGCCATGGCATGAACTACCGGCCGAGCCTGGTCGAGAAGGCGGCCGGTCTGTTCCGCGCCGACGGGCTCTTGTTCCACATGCCCGGCCGCTGGGAGTTCGTCTTAGAGGTCGGCGGCGAGCGGCTGACCGCCGCGCACGACGTCGACTGATGCGCCGGGTCGCAGCCGTTCTCTCGGCGCTGCTCGCCCTGGCGATGGCCGAGCCGCGTGCCGCCGAGCTGTTGGATTTTTCCGCGGCCGAGATCGCGCGCATCCTGCGGCACGGCCCCTGGCCGCAGCCGTTCGCCGCCGATCCCGGCAACCGCGTGTCGGGAAACCGCGATGCGGTCGCGCTTGGGCGAGCGCTGTTCTTCGAGACGAGGCTCGCCCCCGACCGGACCCTGTCCTGCGCCACGTGCCATGAGCCGGCCCTCGCCTGGAGCGACGGCCGGCCGCGGAGCCAAGGCCGGGTCGCGCTGACCCGGAACGCGCCGAGCCTGCTCGACGTGCGCCTCAAGCGATGGTTCGGCTGGGACGGCGGCCACGACACGCTCTGGTCCATGAGCCTTCGCCCGATCGTCGACCCGAAGGAGATCGGCGGCAGCGCCTATGGAATCGCCGACCTGCTGCGTGGCGACCCGACGCTTTCGGCCTGCTATGCCCGCGCCTTCGGGCGCGGCGCCGACGGCATCGAGGCGGAGGCGCTCGCGGTCGACGCGGCCAAGGCGTTGGCCGCGTTCCAGGAGACGCTCGACAGCCCACGCACGCCGTTCGACGGGTTCCGCGATGCGCTCGGGCGGGGCGACGTCGAGGCCGCGGCGCGGTTGCCGGTCGCGGCGCAGCGCGGGACCCGGCTGTTCGTCGGCCGCGGCAACTGCGCGGTCTGCCATCTCGGACCGGCCTTCACCAATGGCGAGTTCCACGACATCGGCATTCCATACTTCACGCCGGGCGGCGACGACGGCGGCCGGCACGAGGGGATCAAGACGCTGCGGGAGAGCCGGCTGACCCTGCTCGGGCCGTGGAACGACGATCCCGCCCGCGCGACCGGCGCCGCCACGCGCCACGTCGATCCGCAGCACCGCAATTTCGGCGAGTTCCGCGTGCCCTCGCTCCGCAACGCCGCACGAACCGCGCCCTATATGCACAACGGCAGCCTCGCTACCTTGCGCGACGTCATCAGGCACTACTCCGACTTCGATCCCGAGCGCCTGCACGGCGACGGCGAAGCGATCCTCACGCCCCTGAAGCTCGACGACGCCGAGATCGACGACCTCGCGGCGTTCCTCGACTCCCTTTCGTCCGAGATCCCCGGCCCGGATCTTTCCGCCGGAGCGCGGTGCGGGTGAGACCGAGCGGCGCCTAAGGCCGTGCGGGGCGGTCGTCCCGCCAGAGAAAGCTCGGATCGATCCGGTCGAGCCTGGGGCAGCCGAGCAGGCCGTGGACCCGATCGACCTCGTCGTGCAGCATCGCCAGCACGTGCTCGACCCCGGCCTCGCCGGCGGCGGCGAGCGCAAAGGCGATCGGCCGGCCGATCAGCGTGCCCTTGGCGCCGAGCGCCAGCGCCTTGACGACGTCGCTGCCGCGGCGGATGCCGCTGTCGAGGAAGACGGTCAGGCGGTCGCCGACGGCGGCGACGACTTGGGGGAGCGCCTCGATCGTCGCCATCGTGCCGTCGAGGTTGCGGCCGCCATGGTTGGAGACGACGATGCCGTCGACGCCGAGCTCGGCGGCCAGCACGGCTTCCTCCGCGGTCACGATGCCTTTGAGCAGCATCGGTCCCCGCCAGACGTCGCGGATCGGCTTGAGATCCTCCCACCCGACGCTGCGTGAGCGTCCGGCGCGAAAGAAGTCGAAGGTCTCGGCCGCGGTCGGCGTGCCGCCGATTTCCGCCGCCAGGTTTCCCATCAGGCCGGTTCCGGACTTGCGTCCGATGCGCCAGAGCCAGCCCGGCCGGGCCGCGAAGTCGACGATGTTTCGCGGCGTCAGGCGCATCGGCATGGCGAAGCCGTTGCGGAGGTCGCGGAGGCGCTTCGGTGCGATCTGGGTGTCGGTCGTCACCACCAGCGCCTCGAAGCCGGCGCTCGCCGCCCGTTGCAGCAGCCGCCGGTTGAGATCGGCGTCGCTGAAGACATAGAGCTGGAACCACCGCCGGCCGTCGGGTGCGGCCTCGGCGACGCGCTCGATCGAGGCCGAGGCGCCGGTCGCCAGCACGAACGGGATCCCGGCCCTGGCGGCGACCCGCGCCAGCACGATGTCCGCATCGGGGCAGAGGAGGCCGAGGCCGCCCATCGGGCCGATGGCGAAGGGCGCGGCCGAGGCGCGGCCGAAATACGCGGTCGACTGGCTGCGCCCGGCGATGTCGGCGACCGTGCGCGGACGGAAGCCGATGCGGTCGAAGGCGGCCGAATTCCGCCCGAGCGTGAACTCGTTCTCGCCGCCGCCGTCGACGTAGTCGAAGATCGGCCGCGGCAGGCGCCGGCGCGCCATGAGGCGCAGATCCTCCGCCGTCAGCGCGCGCGCGAGCCGCCCGGAGGTCGCCATCCGCACATCGCCCCAGCGGATGTCGGGCGGCGAGATCGAGGCCGCCGTGCTGTCGGTCATCTGTGCTTCTCCGGCCCCGGATGGCTTCGCCGCCGGGTGACGTTACTGCCGGATCGTCCAGTAACCTAGGCTTTCGGCCGGGAATGCCCATTGTGCGATGGGGCATAGGCGCCTATCTTCCTTTTTAGGAAGATAGGAAGAAACCATGGCACTCAACATCAAAAGCGCCGAAGCGGATCGCCTCGCCCGCGAGCTCGCGAAGGCGACCGGGGAGAGCATCACCGAGGCGGTGACGACGGCACTCGCCGAGCGGCTGGCGCGGTGCCGCGGGGACAAATGGTCGCGCCTCAAGGCGATCCGGGCGATCCAGGAGCGCGTGTCCAGGCTGCCGGTGCTCGACGATCGCACCGACGACGAGATCCTCGGCTACGACGAAAACGGCCTGTTCAAGTGATCGTCCTCGACGCGTCGGCCATCGTCGCGATCCTCCGGAGCGAGGCCGACGCTCCGCGTCTGGTGGCCGCAGTGCTCGCGGCGCCCGCCGCCGCGCTCTCGTCGGTGACGATGCTCGAAGCGCGGATGGTGATGCTCGGCCGTTTCGGCGCCGCGGCAATCACTGAGCTCGACGCGTTTCTTCGCGACATCGAAGCCGAGGAAGTTCCTTTCGATGCACGGCAAAGCCATCTCGCCTTCGAAGCGTTCCGCCGCTACGGCAAGGGCTCCGGCCACCCGGCCCGGCTGAATCTGGGCGACTGCGCCGCCTACGCGCTCGCGATCTCCCGCGACGCCCCGCTCCTGTTCAAGGGCGACGACTTCCGCGCGACCGACGTGAAGGATGCGCTCGTTTCGTGACCACGGCGCGCGCGGTGCCGGCAGTCAGTCGGCGGCCGCAGCTCGATCTCCAGGTTCCTCGACCACGACGCTCAAGGCACCGCCCACCGCACCGAGGGCCGCCGTCAGGCCGGCCAGGGTGGAACGGTGGCGGGGATCGAGAAGGCGCCGGACGTCCTTGCGATCGGCGCCGAGCCGTCGGGCAAGCGCGGAGACGGTCACCCCCTGGCCCATCAGCGCCCGATGGAGCGCCGTCTTGGCCGCCACCAGCGGATCGGGCGGGATCAGGCGCTGGCCACGTTTCGGCACCGCCGGCGCCGGCACGGCCTCGCCATGGGCGATCCGGTTCATGAGGGCCTCGGACAGGCAATCGCGCGCCTCGGCCATCGCCTCCGCCAGATCGGCGCCATCGGTCAGCGCTTCCGGCAGATCCGGAAACGAGACGACGAACCGCCCGGCCGCATCGCGCCGGAACCTGGCCGGATAGAGGTAGTGGACCGCGTGGGTCATCTCTCGAAATCCTTCTTCGACAGGCCGAGCTGACCCAGCATCGCGGCGAGCCGTGCCCGCAGATCGCCGGTCGAGCCTACATTAGGTCTGTACGGGGTGATCGACGCTCTGAAGCAGATAGACGTACTTCATGATCGTCCGCCCGCCTTCGTCCTATGGGCTTCGGCGCGCAGCCCCCACTTCGGCTCCGCTCCGAGCTGGCTTGCCAGCCGAAGCTCCGCTGGAGCGGAGTCTGTTGGAGAGGGTGGGAAAATCTCTCGGACCGCCTAACCCATTGATGTTCAGGGGCACATTCGACCTCAATAGGAGGTGTTTGTACGGCTGTGATGTATCCTCAGCAAAGACCTCAAAAAATTCAGCCTCGATAAATAGGCAATCGAGCTTCTTCCCGATAACGTTGCGAGGCGACGAGGAGGCGTCGGTCGTGGGATCGATCTCGATTTGGCATCTACTTATTCTTCTCGCGCTCGTGCTCATTCCGATAGCCGCGGTCATAGCCGGGATCGTAACCGCGAAGCGCGCGCGATCACCGTCGGGCGAGCCTCAGGGGTTCGGAGGATGGCTCCTCTACTTGGCGATCATGGTGGGTGTCGCCCCTGCGGTTAGCTTCTTGGGCTCGATCATGCAGTTTGAGCACTATCCGCAAGTCTGGCAGCTACCGGGCGGTCACGTGGTCGTAAGCATCGAAGTCCTGATGAATGCGTCGATGTTCGTCCTGTCCGTCCACTTGGCCCGCACAATGTGGCGCAGAAGCTACACGTTCCCCATGCTCTTCGGCTTCGTGTGGGTCGTGGGTTGTGGCGTTCTTCTATTGGACGGACTTTTGGTGATGATCGGATCGGATGTTCCTCGTGAACAAGTCTTCACCGCGACCTATTTGAGATCGATTGGGCTGGCATTCATCGGCGGGGGGCTTTGGTACTGGTATCTGTCCAAGTCCGTACGCGTCCGGAACACCTTCACCCGCGGTTCCCCAGACCTCGGTGAGAGGTGGTCCCGGTTCCTGAGACAGGGGGCTAACCCGATCTATTCACCATGCGAAGCGATAGCTGGGCAGCGGCGGTGCGGACGAGCGGCATGGTGGCACCCGATTGGCGCGGTTTGATGTCGATGGCTCGGCTGGGGGTTGCGGATCTGGGTTCGACGGGGCACGAGGCCCCTTAGTCTCA
>SHVZ01000046.1 GCA_009694025.1 Alphaproteobacteria bacterium
TTCAACCGGTTCAAAACCCAGCAGCTCCGCGCTACACTCCGTTCGCATCGAGGCACTCCTTCGAAAGCCGGCAACTCGTTCTTCGCAAAACAAGTTTCTACGCTTTCACGCCTCGATGCACTCCTCTCCGTGAGAAATCCGGGCTAGCCTCACTCGGATCGGAGGCGCCGGTCTAGCCGGGCCCCACACACCGGGTCAACTGCCGGCCCTCAGAGCGTACTTTTCAGAAGCTCGATCGGCGCCCGGCGGTCGACGGCATCGGGAAAACGGAGGAGCCCAGATCCCGCGGCGACGGCCAGCAGCGGCAGCCTCACTGGAAGCGGTAGACCACGATCCGGTCGGTGCCGGACTCCGGCGTCCAGACCTCGCCCTTGCGGCCGAGGATCTGGCGGATGTTGGCGTTCGGCTCGCGGTTGGGAAAGGTCTGGAAAGTTTCCGTCTCCGGGTCGAAGCGGACCATGGCGTTGGCGCCCCAGTCGCTGACCCAGGCGGCGTCGCGCTCATCGACATAGACCGCATAGGCGCGCGGCCGCTGACCCGGCAGCTTCCAGACCTTCCAGGTCTTGCTCTCCGGCTCGTAGCGGCTGAGCTGGCCCGAGTTCCATTCGCTGACGTAGAGGCGGCCCTTGGAATCCGACCAGACGCGGCGGGCCCCCTGCCCGGACGTCGGCGGCTCGATCACCTTCGCGTCGCCGCTCTCGGTGTCGATCTCGGCGAGATGGCTGCCGGCGAGCGAGACGTAGTAGATGGCGCCCTTTGGCGTCGCGGCGATGCCGTAGGGGCCGCGTCCCTTCGGCGCCGGCCACACCTTGACCTCGCCGCTGTCCGGATCGAGCCGGCCATAGATGCCGGTCTGGCCGGTGAACCAGATGCGTCCCTTGGCATCGAAAGCGGCGGTGTTGAGGTTGGCGTAGCCGGTCGCCTCCGGCAGCCTCCACACCTTGACCGCCTCGGTCTTCGGATCGACCCGGACGATGGCGTTCTGCCCGCCATCGGTGAGCCAGGGAGCGCCATCCGGCCCGACGATGACGCCGTGCGGCGCCGAGCCCGAGCCGAGGGTGATGTGGTCGACCTTGCCGGTTTTGGGATCGAGGCGGCCGAGCGCGCCGGCGCGCTGCTGGGCAATCCAGACGACGCCGCCCGGCGACGGATCGGCGGCGACGTCGTGCGGGCCCGAGCCCCTGGCGACCGGGAACTCCTGGGTTTCGACCTTGACCGGCGCGGCCTCGACCGCCGTGGCGAGGAGAGCGGCGGCGACGAGGAATGCGAAACGCATGGGTTCTCCTCCGACGTTCCACGGATGCTAGCATGGGCCATGCACCTGAACGACGACGAGCGGCGCATCGCCGACGGCGCCGAAGGGCCCGCCGCGGCGATGGCGATGCGCCTTGTGGCCGAGACCGGGCGCCTTCTCGGTGCCCGGCGCCTACTGCCGATCGCGTCCGCCCACGTCGACGGCTGCCTCTATCACGGTGACTCCGGCACGTACTTCGCGGAGCGTCTAGCGACCGATGGCGGCCATGTCGTGGTGCCGACCACGCTCAATGTCGGCGCCCTCGACCTCCTGCACCCGGAGCGGGTCAAGGGCGATGCCCATCACCGCGAGATGTCTCTTCGGATGATGCGGGCTTATGAGCAGCTCGGTTGTCGGCCGACCTGGACCTGCGCGCCCTACCAGGCGGGCCATCGCCCGGCCAAGGGCAGCGACGTCGCCTGGGGCGAGTCCAACGCCGTCGCCTTCTGCAACTCGGTCCTCGGCGCCCGCACCAACCGCTACGGCGACTTCCTGGACGTCGCCTGCGCTCTGGTCGGCCGCGCGCCCGACTACGGACTCCACCGCCCGGAGAACCGGCGGGCGACGGTGGTGGTCGACGCTTCCGGCCTGTCTGCCGCGCTCTGCAACGCCGATGTCTTCTATCCCGTGCTCGGTACCTGGCTCGGCGCCGAGATCGGCGCCGAGGTCGCCGCGATCGTCGGCCTGCCGCCGGGACAGAGCGAGGATCGGCTGAAGGCGCTCGGCGCTGCCGCCGCCTCCGCCGGCGCGGTCGGCCTCTTCCACGTGGTCGGTTCGACGCCGGAAGCCTCAACGCTCGCCCAGGCTACCCAGGAGGGGACGACGCGGACGATCCGCCTGACCGGCGAGATGGTCCGCACCGCCCGCGACCGGCTCTCGACCGCCGGCGACGGCGCCGTCGACTGCATCGCGCTCGGCAGCCCGCATTTCAGCGAGGCCGAGGTCGCCGCGCTCCGCCGTCTCGCCGCCGGCAAGCGCTTCCGCATCCCCGTCTACGTCTGCACGCGCCGGGACCTGGTGGAGAAAAGCGATCTCTCCGACCTGGAAGCCGCCGGCGCGGTGATCGTCGTAGACACCTGCGTGGTGGTGACGCCGATCCTGCCGGTATCGGGCGGCACGCTGATGACCAATTCCGGCAAGTTCGCCCATTACGGCCCGGCCAACCTCGGCTACGACGTCGTCTATGGCAGCCTCGAGGACTGCGTCGCCTCGGCCGTCGCCGGCCGGGTGGTGCGCGAGGAGCGGGTCTGGCAATGACCAAGCTCGCCGGCGAGGCCTTGGTCGCCGGCCATGGCGCCGGGCCGATCCTCCGGATCGATCACCCCATCAGCTTCTGGGGCGGCGTCGATCCGAAGACGGCGCGGATTTCCGACCCGCGCCATCCGCGTCATGGCGAGCGTCTGACTGGCCGGGTCGTCGCCATTGCCGAGCTCCGCGGCTCCAGCTCGTCGTCGGCCGTGCTGCTGGAGCTGATTCACGCCGGAATCGCGCCGGCGGCGATCCTGCTGCGCGAGACCGACGCGATTCTGGCGCTCGGCGCCCTGGTCGCGCGCGAGATGGGCTATGGCGATCTGGCGATGGTGAAGATGTCACAACGCGATTTTAGTCTTCTCTCGGAGGGCCGCCATGCCCATGTGGAGGGGCCCCGCGTCGCCCTTGACTGAAGATACCGCGCCCAACGTCCGGAGGTCCGCATGACCGATCCGTTCGCCGACCCCCAGGTCCGCCCCCGCTACACCGGGATTCCGACCTTCATGCGCGCGCCCTTCGCCGCGGACTGGAAGGGCATCGACATCGGACTGGTCGGCGTCCCCTTCGATGGCGGCGTGACCAATCGGACCGGCGCCCGGCACGGTCCACGCGAAGTCCGCAACATGTCGAGCTTCATGCGCAGGATGAATCAGTCGACCAAGGTGGCGCCCTTCGACATCTGCAGGGTCGCCGACCTCGGCGACGCCTGGGTCCGGAGCCCCTATGAGCTCGTCGGCAGCCTGGACGAGATCGCGGGATTCTACGCACGGCTGCACAATACCGGCATCACGCCGATCTCCTGCGGCGGCGATCATTCGGTGACGCTGCCGATCTTCAGGGGCATCGCCAAGCACCGCCCGGTCGGCATGGTGCATTTCGACGCCCATTGCGACACCGGCGACGACTACCTGGGCTCGCGCTTCCATCATGGCGCCCCCTTCCGTCGTGCCGTCGAGGAGGGCCTGCTCGACCCCAAGCGCACGATCCAGATCGGTATCCGCGGATCGCTGAACGACCCCGAGCAGTGGAAGTTCAGCCACGACACCGGCATGCGCGTCGTCTACATGGAGGAGTTCTACGAGCTCGGACCGAAGGGCGTGATCGCCGAGGCGCGACGCGTCGCCGGCGACGGTCCGACCTATGTCAGCTTCGACGTCGACGGGCTGGATCCGGTGTACGCGCCGGGCACCGGCACGCCGGAGGTCGGCGGCTTCTCGACCCTCGAGGCGCTGATGATGATCCGCGGCCTCCAGGGCCTGAACCTGATCGGCGGCGACGTGGTCGAGGTCGCCCCGCCCTTCGACCAGACCGGCAACACCGCGCTGGTCGGCGCGACCGTCATGTTCGAGATCCTCTGCATCGTCGCCGAATCCGTAGCGAAGCGGCGAAGCACTACCTGAGGCCCCCTCCGGCCGGATGACTTTCCGATCGGATAGAATATTTGCTACTGTCAAAAGAAAATCCGGACGATCACCAGGGGAGGCGTCGAATGGCTTTGCGCATTCTGCGCGCCGCGCTCGGCGCGGCCGCGTCACTGGCTCTTGCCGTCACCACCGCTCCCGCCCACGCCCAGAAGCGCGGCGGCGACCTCGTCATTCTCCAGCAGTCGACCCCGATCACGCTGGACGCCATCACCTCGACCGAGCAGGCGGTCCGCAACGTCACCATGCACCTCTTCGAGATGCTGGTGACCCGCGACGAGGGCGCGAACCCGATTCCCGATCTGGCCGCCAAGATCGACGAAAGCGCCGACGGGCTCACCTACACCTTCACGCTCCGCCAGGGCGTCAAGTTCCACAACGGCAAGGAGATGACCAGCGCGGACGCCAAGGCCAGCGTCGAGCGCTACGGCCGCATCGGCTTCGACCGCGCCGACTTCGCCAAGATCAAGTCGGTCGCCGCGCCGGACAAGCACACCCTCACCATCACCCTGACCGATCGGGTGCCGAGCTTCATCGAGCAGCTGAGCTCTCCCCGCGCCCCGATGGTGATCATCCCGGCCGAGGAGGCCGCCAAGGAAGCCAACAAGATTGCCCCGATCGGCACCGGCCCCTTCCAGCTCGTCGACTACGTGCCCGACAGCCACGTCAAGATGAAGCGGTTCGAGGACTACAAGGCGAACGAGGGTGCCGGCGAGCGCAACGGCTTCTCCGGCCGCAAAGTGGTCCATGTCGACACCGTCACCTTCCGCATCGTGCCGGAGGCGAATGCCCGCGTCGCGGCGATGGAGACCCGCGTCGGCCACTTCTCGGAATCCGTTCCCAACCAGACGGCCAAGCGGCTCAAGGACAGCAAGGACATCCAGATCGTGACGCTGATGCCCTGGAGCATGGCCTTCGCGATCATCAATTCCGGCCCCGGCGGCGGCGCCACCGCCAAGCTCGGCGTTCGCCGGGCGATCCAGGCGGCGATCGACGCCGAAGAGGTGATGACCGTCTCGACCGACGGCGTCTACCGCCTCGACCACGCCTTCAACTATCCGGAGAGCCAATACTTCTCGGCTGACGTCGGCAAGGCCGTCTACAACCAGGCGAGTCCCGCCAAGGCGAAGCAGCTCCTCGCCGAGGCCGGCTATGCCCGCGAGGAGATCGTCATCATCACCACCTCGCAGATCGCCCTGGTCAAAGCGCAGGCGGAGGTAACGGCGGAGCAGCTAAAAGCGGCCGGGATGAACGTGCGCGTCGCCGTCTTCGACACGCCCGGATACATCGCCCGGGCGGGGCAACCGGAGGGCTGGAACATCTATATCGGCGAGTTCGGCCTGGCACCTTCGATCGGCCCCTATGGGCTGCCCAATTTCTGGACCGGGCCGAAGAACTGGCAGAAGCTTCTGGATCCGGCGTTGGAGACGGCGTTCGACGAGCTCAAGAGCAAACCGACGCTGGCCGAACGCAAGGCGGCGGCCGATCGCTTCTATGCGCGGGTCACCGACCAAGCCTATGCCGTCAAGCTCGGCGACAACGGGCTCCTTCAGGCGGTCCGCAACGAGGTGAAGAACTTCAAGCCCTATCGCGTGCCGCGCGCCTGGGGCGTCTGGCTCGAGTAGAAGCCCAGTTCAAGGAACGAAGCTCGAGATGGCGCGTCCCAATATCGTCCTGATCATGCCGGACCAGCAGCGGGCGGACTCGCTCGGCTGCTACGGCAACGTCTTCACCAAGACGCCGGAGGTCGACCGGCTGGCGCGCGAGGGCGTCCGTTTCACCCGCGCGTTCACCACCTGGCCGGTGTGCACGCCGGCCCGCGGCACCATGTGGTCGGGCACATATCCCCACAAGCACAAGCTGATCGAGAACGTCTACGGCGTCGACGACGCCTTCGCCACCCTGGCCGGCGTCAGCACCACGCTCTTCGACGTGTTGAAGGGCGCCGGCTACACCACGGCCCATTTCGGCAAGTGGCATCTCGGCGAGAAGCAGCCGAAATTCTTCGACGTCTGGGAGGCGACCTTCAACTCGCGCGTCCACCACTGGATCGGCGGGCTCGACTCCGGCGTCTGGCGGCCGGGGATGCAGACCGACAAGTGCATCCAGTTCCTGAACTCACGCAAGGCCGGCGATCCGCCCTTCGTCATGGTGCAGGGCTATTATCCGCCGCACGACCCCTACACGGCGCCGAAGGAGTTCTATGCGCCCTACCGCGACAAGGGCGTGCCCTTCGCCGGCTACTACGCCTCGGTCAGCGCCATCGACCACGAAACCGGCCGTATCCTTGACGCCCTCGATCGCAACGGCCAGCGTCACAACACGCTGG
The DNA here is from genome assembly GCA_009694025.1 of Alphaproteobacteria bacterium. Classification (GTDB taxonomy): domain Bacteria; phylum Pseudomonadota; class Alphaproteobacteria; order SHVZ01; family SHVZ01; genus SHVZ01. The sequence continues at coordinate 6,296 of SHVZ01000046.1, forward strand.
TCGTGTACTTCGCCGACCATGGCGACACCTTCTTCTATCGCGACGACGGCGAGCACAAGTTCGTCTGCTTCGACGACTCGATCCGCATCCCGTTCATCGTGAGCTGGCCCGCCGTTTTCCCCGCCGGAACCGTCGATGACCGCATGGTCGGGCTGCAGGACCTGATGCCGACCGTGCTGGAGGCGGCCGGCGTCGCTGCGCCCGGCGGCATGCACGGCAAGAGCATCGCCCCGCTCGCCCGCGGCGAGCGCGCGTCCTGGCGCGACTTCTATTACGTGCAGAACCGCACCCATAAGCGGCGCATCACGCAGCGCGGCTATCGCACCGATGACTGGAAGCTGATCGGCAGCGTCGACGGCGGCGAGCACGCGCTCTACGACCTCAGGCGCGATCCCGAGGAGGAATGGGATCTGTTCGTGACGCCGCGCGAGGACGTCATGGACCGCTACCGCAACGAGCCGAGCCACGCCGGAACGGCGCGCGAGCTGGCCGACGGCATGCGGGCGGCGGCCGAGGCGATCGACGACCCGGAAGGTGTTGCGATCGCCGACCGCGTGCTCTCGGCGCTCGCCGACCGCCGCTAGGCGGTCGCGCACCAGCCACGCCACGCCGTGCGAAAGGCTTCGCCGCGCGCTCGACCATAGGCCCGGCGGTCCGCGAGACGCGATGACTGGGCTTCGCCTCGTAGCGATGAGCGGATCTTCGCTAGCGCCTCGACATCGGCGGCGAGCGCCGCGGCGCGAGCGATGTAGTCGTCGTCGCTCACGGCGATGCCCCGGGTGAAGCCGACGGAGGTGAGCAGCGCCATGCTGTAGCGGCCCGCCATGCGGTCGCCCGCGAGCGTGATCACCGGCACTCCCATCCACAGCGCCTCGCAGGTGGTGGTGACGCCGCCATAGGGGATGGGGTCGAGGGCGATGTCGATCTCGTTCAGGAAGCTGAGGTGGTCGAGGAACCCGGATGTCCACGGCCGAAGCTCGACACGGGTCGCCGCAACGCCGGCTCGGTCGAACGCCTGGGCGAAATGCGCGCGCACCCGCGCATCCGAGAAGCCACGCCCTTTGACGACGAGCCGGGCGTCAGGAACAGCGCGCAGCACCCGCGCCCACAGCGCTACGGTCGCCAGCGTAACCTTCACCAGCGCGTTGGTCGAACCGAAGGTGATGCGGCGACGGCCCAGTGCCGGCAACGACCCGACCGGCGGCAGATCGATGAGCGGATCGTAGCAATAGGCCAGCGGCAGGCGGAGCACGCGCTCGGTGAAATGGGGGTCGTGCTCCGGCGGCGTCAGCAGCGGATCGCCAAGGACCCATTCAGCCGCGGTGGAGCCCGATGTCCCGAGGGCGAGGTCGAGGATCTGCACCGGCGCCGGATGCATGGCGACGGCGGGAAAGCGCGGGCCGCCGAGGTGCCCGACCACGTCTATCAGCATGTCGATGCGATCGCGGCCGACGAGATCGGCGAGCGCGCCGTCGTCCAGCGTCTCGGTGATCCGCCAGCCGTCGCTGGCGAGGCGGTAGCGCTTCGTGTAGCCGTCCTCGTGCACGGCCGGGAGGTCCGAGTAGACGACGACCTCGAGCCGGTGCGCCCGGCGGTCGAGACCCTCGAACCCGGGCAGCGCCACAAAGGCATGCGTGTTGCCGCGGAGGTTGGGCCCGCCGAGCACGCCGACGCGGATGACGCGGTCGGGATCGCGAGCGTTGGCGAAGCTCGGGCGGGCGACGGTCGGCAGCCGAGCCCGGCACCATTCCTCCCGGACCCGGCGGATGCCGGCACCGTCGAGGGCCGGATCGAACACGAGCGCCGACAGAATCGCCCGATTGGCCTCCGGATTGTCCGGGCGCTGGGCCAGGATCTGGTGATTGAGCACAGTCGCGCGGTCCAACAGGCCGAGGAAGTTGGCGAGGGTCGCAAGCGGCGCCAGCGCATCGAGAAACCCGGGCCTGAGCGCCACCGCGTGTTCGTAGGCGGCGACCGCCGACTCGATCTGGTTCAGATTCTGCAACGCCGAACCCAGGTTGAACCATGCGTCGGCCCGGCCGGGGTCGAGGACGAGCGCACGCCGGTAGCTGCGCGCCGCCGCAGCCAGGCGCCCGGCGCGCTGCTCGGCCGTTCCCAGGTTGTTGTGCGCGTCGGCGAGATCGGGCGCGAGGTGCGCCGACCGCCGCCACTCCTTGACCGCCCGGACGACGTCCGTCGTCCGCCAGGACAGGATGCCGAGATTGATCCATGCCGGCGCAATCGCGGGGTCCAGCGTCAGCGCCCGGCGATATGCGTCTGCGCGACCTTGGCGCTGCCCGGCCTCTGCCCAGCTCAGCGCCCGCTCGCTCGCCAGCATGATGTCGCCGGGCGCCAGGCGCGCCGCCGTCGCATAGGACGGGTCCGCAGCCTCCATGTCGCCGCCCCGCGACAGCGCGCGCGCCAGCCGGACATGAGAATCGAGCCGACCCGGACGGAGCGCGACGGCCTGCGTCCAGGCCGCCGCCGCCGCGGGCCAATGCTCAAGGTTCTCCTCCGTCATCCCGAGCGCTTCCCAGGCGGTGGCCGCACGCGGCGCAAGAGCCGTCGCCCGCCGCAGCAGCAGCGTCGCCGGCGCGACCTCGCCACGCGCGGCCATCGTGAAGCCGAGCTTGAGCCAGTCGGCCGGGCCATCCGGCGCCCCGGCGAGCGCCCGGCGCAGAGCCTGAGGATCTATGTCGACCGCGGTCATTCGGGCCGGTTCCGCCAAATGCGTCGATAGGCCCCTTCGATGGCGCGGGCGAAGGCCGGGCCATCGCAGAGCCGCGAGGCGGCCATCCGCTGGCGCAGCGTCGCCCTCAAGGCCGCGAGCCGCGGCAGATCCTCGGTCAGGCGCGCCGCCACCTCGACGTAGGAGTCGACGTCGGCCGCAATCAGCTCTGGCAATCCGACCGACTCGAGGAACAGGCCGCCATAGCGGCCGAGCACGCGCTCGCCCATCAGGCTGACGACGGGCACGCCCATCCACAGCGCCTCGCAGGTGCTGATCACGCCGCCATAGGGGAAGGGATCGAGGGCGACGTCGATCTCGCGGAAGATCCCGAGATGGCCCTCCTGGCTTGCCGCCCATCCCAGGAGATCGATCCGGTCGGGCTGGACGTTGCGGCTGTCGAAGAAATCCAGCAGACGTCCGGCGACCGCCTCGTCCTGATAGGCCTTGGCCTTCAAGATCAGCCGCGAATGCGGGACGTGGCCGAGGATGTCGGCCCAAGCCTCCAGACACCGGCGCGACAGCTTGGCCGGCTGATTGAGGCTGCCGAAGGTGACGTATCCGGCCTTGGTTGCCGGCAGGGCGGATACCTCCGGCGTGGCCGTCAGCGGGTCGTAGACGAAGGCAAGGTCGATCCGCTCCAGACGCTCGGAGAACTGCGCCTCGATCCCGGGGGGCGTCAGGCGAGCATCGCCGACGGCCCAACCGACGGCATCGAGGCCGAAGCTCCCCATCAGAAGCAGATTGACCTGAACCGGCGCCGGACGATGGGCGAGCGCCAGCAGGCGAGACCCGGTCGGGTATCCCAGGATGTCGACTGCGATGTCGATGCGGTCCTCCCGGATCCGCCGCGCCAGCGCCTCGTCCGAGAGTCCCTGCGTGACCTCGAACGACGACGACGCGCGAAAGCGCCGGGTCATGTCGTCCTCTGCGGAGGTCGGCAAATCTGAATAGCACACGACCTCGAAGCGTCGGCGGTCGTGGGCCTCGACCAGCGGCAGGATGGAGACCGCCGCCGTGTGCAGGCGTAGCCCGTCGGCGCCGACGTAGCCGATACGGAGGCGGTCGGGATTGCGGCGATCGGGGTAGCCGCGCGGGCCGAACGTCGGAAGCCGGCTCGCCAGTGGCCGGGCGTAGAGCGCGTCGAAGCGCCGGCCGAGGGCGAGTTCGTCCGCGCCGGTCGCCGTGTCGAGGAGGCGGACGATGTTGATCAGGTTGGCAAGGATCCCCGGTCGCTCCGGCTGGATCGCGTGGGCCCGGCGCATCGGCGCCACCGCGGCCTCGGGCTCGCCGAGCCCGGGATGGATGCCGGCGAGGTTGAGCCAGGCCGAGCCGTATGCTGGCGACAATGCCAGCGCCTGGCGGTAGCTCGCCCGCGCCGCCTCGAAGCGCCGCTGCTCGCGCCTGACGTTCGCCAGGTTGAAACGGGCGTCGGCGTAATCGCGCCGGAGCGTCAGCGCCGACTGTAGGCTGCGCACGGCGCCCTCGGCGTCCCCGGCCTCGCCGAGGGCGACACCCAGGTTGTTGTGGGCCTCCGGTAGCATCGGCGAACGCCGGATGGCCTCGCGATAGGCGCTGAGCGCCTCGTCCGACCGGCCGAGCTCGGTGAGCGCGTTGCCGAGATTGATATGCAACTCTCCGCGACGCTGGCCGAGCGCCTCGGCGCGAACCATCGCCGCCCCGATCAGCTCGACGGCGCGGACCGCGTCACCCCGCCTCAGCGCGACGACGCCGAGGAGGTGCAGCACATCAGGGTGGTCCGGGAGCGCCGACTGTGCTGCCGCAAGCGCCGCGGCGGCGGCATCCAGCCGGCCTTCTCCGAGAGCGCGATGACCCTCGTGCAGCAGCGCTTCGACCGCGCTCATGGCGACGTGCTCCGCCGCCGCCAGGCTTCGCGGATCGCCGCCTCGAAGGCGCGCGTGTAGCCCGTGGCATCGCAGAGCGGCGATACGAGGAGCCGGCCGCGAAGCCCGGTTCGCAATCCGGCTCGGCGGGAGACGTCGGCGGCCAGCGTCGCCGCGGTCGCGACGTATCCGTCGTGGTCTGCCGCCGCCAGGTCGGTGAGCCCGATCCGCGACAGCACGTCGAGACCGACCCGGCCGACGAACCGGTCGCCGATCAGGGTGACGACGGGTACGCCCATCCATAGGGATTCGAAGGTCGTGGTCGAGCCGTTGAAGGGGAACGGATCGAGCGACACGTCGACCTTGTTGAACGCCGCGAGGTGGCCAGCCCTGGGAAGCAGGTCGGCGCCGAACACCAGCCGTTCGGCGGCGATCCCGTGGCGGGCGAAGAGGCCGCGAAAACGCCCGATGACCAGCGGGTCGCCGAAGCGACGTCCGCTCCTCAGCAGCAGGCGCGAGCCCGGCACGGCCGCAAGCACGCGTGCCCAGAGCGCCACGACGTCCGGCGTCACCTTCGCCGGATTGTTGAAGGAGCCGAAGGTGACGTGGCCCGCCGCGACGGAGGGTGGCGGATCCGGCTCGGGCGACCCCTCGGGCGCCGCATGCAGATAGAAGCAGGGCAGCCGCAGCAGCGACTCCGTGAACTTCTCCGCCGTTCCTTCCGGGTGCAGGATGTCGTCGGTGACCCAGTGGTCGACGGTCGCGAGCCCGGTCGAGCCGATGGCATGGAAGGCGACGACCACCGGCGCCGGCTTCTCTGCGAGAGCGGCGGCCGGGTTGTCGGCCGTATGCGGGGCGAGCGCGACCAGCACGTCGATGCGATCCTCGCGGATGGCGCGCCGGACCGCGTTGGGCCCGGCGGTGGCGAGATCGCGGAAGCCGTCGGCCATCGCCGCGAACCGGCGGGTCATATCGTCGGCGAGCGTCGTCGTCGAATAGAGAAAGACCTCGAACCGGCTCCGATCGTGGCTGCGGATCAGCCCCTCGACGTTCCAGCCGACAGGATGGACCCGGAGGTCGCCGGAGAGATAGCCGAGACGGAGCTTTCGCTCGGGCGAGCGGTCATTGGCGAAACTCGGCACCGATGCGTCGAGCCCGCGGCCCCAGGCGCGCTGGGCGGCGCCCAGCATCGCCGTGGTCACGCCACCGTCATAGGCGAGGGCAAACAACAGGTTGCTGCCGGCCTCGCGGAAGTCCGGACGGATCGCCGTCGCGCGGCGGAGCGGCACCTGGGCGGCCTGCGCGTCGCCAAGCGCGACCAGGGCATTCGCCAGCATGTCCTGGGCCTCGGCACCCGAGGGCGCGAGACTCAGAGCCTTCCGCGCCGCCGCCAGGGCCGCGCCGATAAGGCCGGACCACGACGACGCGCCCGACAGGTTCCGCCAGGCGTCGACCAGCCGCGGCGCCAACGCGAGCGCGCGGCCGAAGCGGAGAATCGCCGGCGCCAGCACGCCCACCCGCACGTCGACGGCGCCGAGGTTGTTGTGCCCCTCGCCCGAGGCGGGCGCCAGCGCCAGGGCTCGGCGCATCTCGCGGCGTGCCCGCGGGTCCCGCTGGTCGGCAAGCACGCCCCCGAGGTTGAGGCGCGGCTCGACCGCCAGAGGGTCGAGCTGCAGAGTCCGCTCGAGCCAACGCGCCGCCTCCACGCGGCGCCCAGCGAGGCGGAGAGCGACGGCGAGGGTATTGAGGAAGAGCGATCGCTGAACCTCGACGCCCACCGCCCGGCGGGCCATGGCGACGGTTTCGTGCAGGCCGGTCCCGGTTCGACAGCCGATGGCCGCCATCAGATGCGTCAATTCGGGATGATTCGGCGCCAGCCGCAGGAGACTTCGACACACCGTTTCGGCATCCGCCAGCCGCTCTTCGCGGAGCATGCGGTGTGCCTGGGCGAAGGCGCTATCGAGGATGGTCATGCTGCTCGGCCGGTCACGTCATCGGATATAACATCCGGCAGTGTCATCGCCGAGCCCGACATCCGCGACCTCGACCTGGACCTTCGTCGCCCGAGCGCTCGCCACGCGGGGCGATCCCGGGGGGGGCGTTGACCGCCTGGCGGAAGGCCGCAGCCGAAATCCCGGCCGAGGCCCCCGTATGGTCCGGCATGGGGGTGGCGATTGCCATGCTGGACCGCATCGACCTGGCGCCGCCGCTCCATGCGCGCGCAGCCGCTCTCAGGCCGGATATCGCCGACTCCCATCTCAATCTCGCGGCATCCAGCGCGGCCGCCGGGCATCTCGGTTCAGCGGCCCGCGCCTTCCGGCGAGGCCTCGCGCTTTCGCCCCAGAACGGCCGGGCCCACAACCAATTCGGCCATCTCGCGGGTCTCGGCCTGCGTATCGACCTCGCCCTCACCCATCTCGCCCGGGCGACCGCGCTCGATCCTTTGGATGGCATCGCCTGGGCCGCGCTGGCCGCTCACTTGGTCAACCAGCTTGCCTTCAACCAAGCGGAGCGTTCGATGAGGCGTGCCGTCGCCACCCTGCCCGCCGCCGCCGATGCCCTGCTTCAGCTCGCCACCATGGTCCGCGACCTCGGCGAGCCGGCGGCGGCGCTCGGCCTCTTCGACCGCATCGGCGCGGTTTGCGCCGATGAGAGCGCACAGCGGCAGAGCCTGCAGGCTCTGCTCTACCTCCCCGGCCTCTCCGCCGAAGAGCGGTTCGCCCGACATCGATGCTACGCCGCGCGGCACGCGCCGCCGCGGCCGCGGCCGGCGCTCCGCCCGGCCGAGGGCCGGCGCGTGCACTTGGCCTATCTTTCGTCGGGCTTTTTCGACCATCCGACCGCCGCCGTCGTCGGCAGCCTGATCGAAGCCCATGACCGCGGCCGCTTCGAGGTCAGCCTCTTCGCCCATGTCCGCTCTCCCGACGCCACGAGCGCCCGGCTTCGCCAAGCCGCCGACCGCTGGATCGATGTCTACGACCACGCGCCCGAGACCATCGCCGAGACCATCCGCGCCGCCGGCGTCGATGTCCTGGTCCTCCTCGCCGGCCGCTACGACCCGGTGACCTGGCCAGTCGCCGCGCTCAGACCGGCGCCGGTGCAAGTCGCCTTCCACGACACCGCGACCAGCGGCCTGGACGCCATCGATCACCTCGTCACCGACGCGATCCTCAGCCCGCGGAACGGCGAGGAACGGGCGAGCGAGCGGCTGCTGCGCCTCCCGAGCTTCCCGCTCCACGAACTCCCGGCCGAGACGCCCGCGGTCGGCCCGCTGCCGGCACGCGCCGCGGGATACGTGACCTTCGGCTCGCTCAACGGCTCGTCGAAGCTGAACGACGACGTGCTCCGTCTATGGTCCCGGGTTCTGGTCGCCGTACCGGGCGCGCGGCTCCTGATCAAGGCGGCGGCACTCGCCGGCCGGCGGCTCACGGACCGCATTTGCGCCCGCTTCGCGGAGGCCGGCATCGGCGCCGAACGCCTCGAGCTGGTGTCCAAGTATGACGACACGCGGCGCGAGCTTCTTGCCAACTACGACCGAATCGACATCGCGCTGGACACCTTCCCCTATGCCGGCGGCATGACCACTTTCGAGGCGATGTGCCAGGGAGTGCCGGTGGTGACGCTCGCCGGCCGCGACATGGTCGGGCGCTGGGGCTCGACGCTGGCGATCCATGCCGGTCATCCGGAGCTGGTCGCAACGACGCCGGAGGCCTATGTCGCCGTCGCCAGTCGGCTGGCGTCGGACCTCGACGGCCTCGCTCTGCTGCGGGCGCGGCTACGCGGAGATTTCCTCGCCTCGCCCCTTTGCGATGCCGCCCTCAAGGCCCGTCACCTCGAGCGCGCCTATGTCCGGATGTGCCGAATCATTCGATGATACAAAGTCCTGTACGCCTTTGCGGGGCTCTGCTAACAGGGGCGCGGACGAACCAGAAAGCCTGCCATGGAGCCGAGTTCGAGCCTTTTGCCCAAGGATCTCCAGCGGATCTACAAGTCCTTGCGACTGATCCGCCGCGCCGAGGAGGAGGTCGCCAGAATCTACCCTTCGGACAAGATCAAGAGCCCCGTGCATCTGTCGATCGGACAGGAATCGGTCGCGGTCGGCGTGTGCGACGTGCTCGGACGCAACGACGCCGTCAGCGGCACCTATCGCGGCCACGCCACCTACCTCGCCAAGGGCGGCTCCCTCAAAGGGATGATGGCGGAACTCTTCGGCAAGGACACCGGCTGCGCCCGCGGCAAGGGCGGTTCGATGCATTTGATCGAGGCCAACGCCAACGTGCTCGGTTCCTCGGCGGTGGTCGGCACCACCATCCCGATCGCGATGGGCTGGGCGCTCGCCGCGCAGAAACGCAAGACCGGCGCGGTGATCGCCGCCTTTCTCGGTGACGGCGCGACCGAAGAAGGCGCCTTCTACGAGTCGCTCAATTTCGCCTCGCTGCACAAGCTGCCGATCCTGTTTGTCTGCGAGAACAACGGCTACGCCATCCACACGCCGCTCTCCAAGCGCTGGGCGACCGAGCACCTCTGCGCGCGCGTCGCCACCTACGACATCCCGACGTTCCGGATCGAGGACGGCGACGTCTTCGCGATCCGCAACGTCACCGCCTGGGCGGTCGACGCGGCGCGCAAGGGCGCCGGGCCGGCCTTCATGGAATGCCGGATCTACCGCTGGCGCGAGCATGTCGGGCCGGGCGACGACTATCACATCGGCTACCGCCAGAAGACCGAGCTGCAGCCCTGGATCGAGACCGACCAGGTCGAGAAGGTCGGCACCATGCTCGATGCCGCCGACCGCACGCGTATCGACAAGGCGGTCGAAAAGGAGCTGGCCGAGGCCGTCGCATTCGCAGAGTCGAGCCCCTTCCCCAAGCCACGCGCGCTGCTGGAGAACGTCTATGCCGGCTAAGGCCAAGGCCAAGACGTCCAAGAGCAAGACCGGCGCGGCGAAGGCCTCCGGCGGCCGGCTCCTCAAATACGTCGACGCGCTCAAGGAAGCGGTCATTCAGGAGATGGACCGCGATCCCGACGTCTTCGTCTTCGGCCTCGACGTCGACGATCCCAAAGGCATTCAGGGCTCGACCCTCGGGCTCCAGCAGCGCTTCGGGCGCGAGCGCGTGTTCAACACACCGCTCTCCGAGGACGCGATGACCGGCATGGCGATCGGCGCCGCGATGGCCGGCATGCGGCCGATCCACGTGCACATCCGCATGGACTTCCTCATGCTGTGCATGAACCAGCTCATCAACATGGCGGCCAAGGCGCACTACATGTACGGTGGCCAGGTCAAGGTGCCGATGGTCGTGCGCAGCATGATCGGCAAGTCCTGGGGCCAGGGCGCCCAGCACTCCCAGGGCCTCTACTCGATGTTCATGCACGTGCCGGGCTTGAAGGTCGTGGCGCCGTCGAACGCGCACGACGCCAAGGGCTGCCTGATCCAGGCGATCCGCGACGACAACCCGACGATCTTCGTCGAGCACCGCCTGCTCTACCCGACCGAGGCCTATACGCCCAATGACGCCTATACCGTGCCGTTCGGCAAGGCCCGGGTCGTCGCCAAAGGCTCCGACGTCACCATGGTCGGCGTCTCCAACATGGTGATCGAGTGCCTGCGCGCGCACGAGCTGCTGGCCGAGGCCGGCGTCTCCTCCGAGGTGATCGATCCGATCTCGCTGGTGCCGCTCGACGTCAACACCATCCTCAAGTCGGCGCGGCGGACGAAGAAGCTGCTGGTGGTCGACAATTCTTGGCTCGCCTGCGGCGCGTCGGCGGAGATCGTGGCGCGCGTGCTGGAGGAGGCCGGACCCGAGGCCGGCATCCGCGTCCAGCGCATGGGCTTCGCTCCGACCACGTGTCCGACCGCGCCCAACCTCGAAGCGCTCTTCTATCCGAACCCGGCGACCATCGCCGAGGCGGCCTTCAAGCTGGCGAAGCCGAAGGCCAGGCCGTGGAAGCCGGACCCGAAGCAGGCGCAGCTGGCCTATCAGATGCAGTTCCGCGGACCGTTCTAAGGCGATGTTCTACGAACTGGCCGCCCCGACCTGGGGCGAAGAGGAACTCAAGGCCATCCAGCGGGTGGTCGACTCCGGCATGTTCACCATGGGCAAGAACGTCGCCGCCTTCGAGGACGCGTTCGCCAAGTACTTCGGCGCCAAGCACGCGGTCATGGTGAACTCGGGATCTTCGGCGAACCTGGTCGCCGTCGCCGCGCTCTTCTTCAAGAAGGACCGCCCGCTCCAGCGCGGCGACGAGGCGATCGTGCCGGCGATCTCCTGGGCCACCACCTACCACCCGCTTCAGCAGTACGGGCTCAAGCTCCGTTTCGTCGACGTCGACCTGGACACGCTCAATCTGGACGTGAAGCAGCTCGAGAAGGCGCTGACGCCGAAGACCAAGCTGCTGGTCGCCGTCTCCATCCTCGGCAATCCCGCCGCGCTCGACGTCATGCGCGCCTTCTGCGACAAGCACGGGCTGTATTTCTTCGAGGACAACTGCGAGTCGATGGACGCCGAGATCGGCGGCCGGAAGACCGGCACCTTCGGCCACCTCAACACCTACTCGACCTTCTTCTCGCACCACATCTCGACCATGGAAGGCGGGATGGTGCTGACCGACGACACCGAGCTCCACCACCTGCTGCGCGCGCTCCGCAATCACGGCTGGACCCGCGACGTGCCGCAGCCCTCGCCGATCTTCGAGAAGAAGGACACCGATTTCTACGAGGCCTACCGCTTCATCCTGCCGGGCTACAACGTGCGCCCGATCGAGATGAGCGGCGCCATAGGCATCGAGCAGCTGAAGAAGCTGCCCAAGTTCACCGTCGAGCGGCGGAAGAACTGGGCGCTCTTCCAGAAGCTGTTCAAGGGCGACGACCGCTTCATCATCCAGAAGGAGTACGGTAAGTCGAGCGCCTTCTCCTTCACCATCATCCTCAATCCGAAGCGCCACATCGCCCGCGACCGGGCAATGAAGGCGTTGAAGGAGGCCGACATCGGCTACCGGATCATCACCGGCGGCAACTTCCTCCGCCACGACGTCATCAAGTATTACGACTACGAGGTCGTCGGCGGGGCGACGCCGAACGCCGACATCGCCCACGACTACGGCTTCTTCGTCGGCAACCACCCGTTCGACCTGACTCAGCAGATCGCCAAGCTGCACGAGGTCCTGGACCGGGCCTGCAACTGACAGCCCTTTACGGGCCCCCACCCTGCCCTCCCCCATCGGCTTGAGCCGACGGAGGAGGGTCCCAAGATTGAGCCCCTCCCCCGCGCGGAGCGTGGGCGAGGGCTTGGATGGGGGCGCGAAGGGGCCATATTCGGAACGGACAAGAGAATGGCGGACAAGCTCAACATCCTGGTGACCGGCGGCGCGGGCTATCTCGGCTCGACGCTGGTGCCGGCCCTCCTGGCCGAGGGCCACAAGGTCACGGTGCTCGACAACTTCCTGTTCAACCAGGCGCCGCTCAACCACGTGGTCGCAGATCCCAACTTCACCCCGGTCCGCGGCGACGCCCGCGACGAGGCGATCCTGAAGCCGCTGGTGAAGGGCATCGACGTGGCGATCCCGCTCGCCGCCATGGTGGGCGCGCCCCTCTGCGACCGCGACAAGACCGCGGCGGTTACCGTCAACCGCGATGCTGTCGGCACGCTCTGCAAGCTGTTGTCCAAGAGCCAGCACCTGCTGATGCCGATCACCAACTCCGGCTACGGCATCGGCCAGCCCGGCAAGCCGGTGACCGAGAAGGACCCCTTGAAGCCGCTATCGCTCTACGGCCGCACCAAGGTCGAGGCCGAGGCGCTGGCGCTCGAGCGCGACAACGCGATCAGCTTCCGGCTCGCCACCGTCTTCGGCATGTCGCCCCGCATGCGCATCGACCTCCTGGTCAACGACTTCGTCTACCGCGCCGTCAACGACCGCGCCGTCGTCCTGTTCGAGCCGCACTTCAAGCGCAACTACGTCCATGTCCGCGACGTGGCCCGCGCCTTCATCCACGGGATCGGCAAGTTCGAGGAGATGAAGGGGCAGGCCTACAATGTCGGCCTGTCGGATGCAAACCTGTCGAAGTGGGAGCTGTGCGAGCGCATCCAGAAGCACCTGCCGAAGTTCGTGTTCATGGAGGCGCCGATCGGCGAGGACCCTGACAAGCGCGACTACATCATCTCCAACGCCAAGATCGAGGGCACCGGCTTCCAGCCGAAATATTCGCTCGATGACGGCATCAGGGAGCTGATCAAGGGCTACGCGATGATCCGCAACTCGGTCTACGCCAACGTATGACCGTCGCCTTCCCGCTCTCCGGCCGGCGCGTCTGGGTGGCCGGCCATCGCGGGATGGTCGGCCAGGCGCTGGTGCGCCGTCTTAAGACCTCCGGCGCCGAGGTGCTGACCGCCGACCGCGCCATGCTCGATCTTCGCCGCCAGGCCGATGTCGAGGACTGGATCGCCGGAAACAAACCCGACGCGGTGTTCATCGCCGCGGCGGTCGTCGGCGGCATTCTCGCCAACGACTCCCGGCCGGCAGAGTTCATCTACGACAACCTGGCGATCGAGGCGAACCTCATCCACGCCGCGGCGAAGCTCGGCGTCAGCAAGCTGATGTTCTTAGGATCGTCCTGCGTCTATCCGAAGCTCTGCCCGCAGCCGATGAAGGAGGAGCATCTCCTGACCGGGCCGCTGGAGCCGACCAACGAGTGGTACGCGGTCGCCAAGATCGCCGGCATCAAGCTCGCCCAAGCCTATCGCCGCCAGCACGGGAAAGACTTCATTGCCGTCATCCCGACCAACCTCTACGGTCCCGGCGACACCTTCGACCTCGCGGTCTCGCACGTCGTCCCGGCCTTGATCCGCAAGGTCGAGGAAGCGAAGACGTCCGGCGGCCAGGTCGAGATCTGGGGCACGGGCTCGCCCAAGCGCGAGTTCCTCTACGTCGACGACGCCGCCGACGCGCTGGTCTTCCTGATGGAGCGCTACGGCGAGGAGCGCATCCTCAACATCGGCCAGGGCGAGGAGGTGTCGATCGCCGATCTCGCCAAGCGCATCGCCGCGGTCGCCGGCTATGCGGGCGGCTTCAGATTCCTGACCGACCGCCCCGACGGCATGCCGCTGAAGCGCCTGGAGGGCTCGCGGCTTGCCGCCATGGGGTGGAAGCCGAAGACGCCGCTCGACGACGGGCTCAGGAACACGATCGAGGCGTTCCGGTCGGGCCATCGGCGCGATGAGCACTAAGCCGCAGACGATGCCCCTCACCCGCTCACTTCGTTCGTACCCTCTCCCGGTGGGAGAGGGGTTGGGGTGAGGGGCTCGTGAGCACCCTCTCCGGCATCGACGTCGCCGTGCTCGCGGGCGGCCTGGGCACGCGGATCGCGGGCGTGCTCGGCGACACGCCGAAGGTGCTGGCGCCGGTCGGCGGCCGGCCGTTTCTCTCCCTCCTCCTCGACCGTCTCGCCGGCGCGAGGAAAGTCGTGCTCTGCCTCGGCCATCTCGCGCCCAAGGTGACGGAGTGGCTTGACCAGCACCCGCCGAACGTCGCGGTCGAGACCGTGGTCGAGCCGGCGCCGCTCGGGACCGCCGGCGCGCTCCGCTTCGCCCTTCCCCGCCTCTTGTCCAATCCTGTCCTGGTGATGAACGGCGACAGCGTGGTCGAGACCGATCTCGGCGCCTTCGTCGCCGAGCACCGGAGATCGGGCGCCGCGGGTTCGCTCCTCGCGGTCGAGGTCGCGGACGGCTCCCGCTTCGGGCGGCTCGACGTCGGCGCCGGGGGCCGCATCCTCCGCTTTATCGAGAAGGACCCGGCCGCCGCCGGCCTTGCCTGGATCAACGGCGGCATCTATGCCTTCTCCCGCGACCTCCTTGCCCACCTGGCTACGACGAGCGGTCCGTCTCTGGAACGGGATTTCCTCGGCGTCCTGCCGGCCGCTACGCTGCACGCGGCCAAGCGGCAGGCGCGGTTCATCGACATCGGGACGCCGGCCTCGCTCGCCGAGGCGCCGGCGTTCTTCAAGGACTAAAGACGGGCATGATCATCAGCCGCACCCCCTTTAGGCTCTCGCTCTTCGGCGGCGGCACCGACTATCCGAAATGGTACCGCCAGCACGGCGGCGCCGTGCTCGGCACCACCATCAACAAGTACTGCTACATCACGGTGCGCGAGCTGCCGCCGTTCTTCGAGCACCGCCACCGCATCGTCTATTCGCGGATCGAGCTGGTGAAGGAGATCGACGAGATCATCCATCCCTCGGTGCGTGCGGTGCTAATGGCGCACCCGATGCCCAACGGCATCGAGATCCATCACGACGGCGACCTGCCGGCGCGCTCGGGGCTGGGCTCCAGCTCCTCCTTCACCGTCGGTCTCCTCAACGCCCTCTTCGCCCTCAAGGGCCAGATGTCGACCAAGCGGAAGCTCGCCGACGAGACGCTGAGGATCGAGCAGGACGTCATCGGCGAGGCGGTCGGCAGCCAAGACCAGATCTGGGCCGCCTACGGCGGCTTCGGGCGCATCAACTTCGCGACCGACGGCTCCTATGAGGTCGAACCGGTGATCCTTTCGGACTCGCGCAAGAAAGCGCTGGAGGACTCGATGATCCTCTGCTTCACCGGCATCTCTCGTTTCTCGGTCGAGGTCGCAAGGGACAAGATCTCGAACCTGGAGAAGAAGGCGCAGCAGCTCCACACCATGCGCCAGATGGTCGACGAGGCCGAGGCGATCTTGCGGAACCCGGCCCGGCCGCTGAGCGAAATCGGCCTTCTTCTGCACCAGAGCTGGATGCTGAAGCGCGAGCTGGCTGAATCCGTCACCACGGACGTGATCGATGAGATCTACGACGCGGCGATGGCGGCCGGCGCGCTCGGCGGCAAGGTGCTGGGCGCGGGCGGCGGCGGCTTCATGGCCTTCTTCGCCGAGCCGCACAAGCGCGCCGCCGTGTTGGACCGCCTGAAGCACCTGTTCGTGGTGCCGCTCAAGATCGGCAGCCCGGGCAGCCGTGTCATCGTCTACGAGCCCGGCGGGGTCGTCGAAGACTGAAGCTGCCCGAAATCCGGCAACAGCTCGTTCTGCGTGGAATCGCGCAGCGATGGTAGATTTCGCTAGGGCCAATCGTGGAGAACGGCGATGTCAGAAAGCAGCTCGCGGGCCTTCCCGATGTCGCATGACGACCTCCTGAGCGAAATTCGGCCGAACATCCATTTTCGGCACTTCACGCCGGACTCCCAGATCAAGAACGCGGGCGTCGTCATCGACACCTATTCGGCGCGCCTCGACGTGTTCAACACCGTCATCAACGACGCGAGCCCGATCAACGTCGATCCGTTCCTCCACGCGATGACGAGGATGTCGACGATCGCCAACGGCTACATGATCAACGCCATCACCAAGCGGCTGAACCCCGGCGGCGTCTATTTGAACGTCGGCACCTTCGAGGGCTTCACCTTTTTCTGCGGCATGGCGGGAAACGAGACCCGCCACTGCATCGGCGTCGACAACTTCAGCCAGTTCGGCGGGCCGAGAGAGAAGTTTTTTCAGGGCTATCGACGATACAAGAGTAAGAAGAGCGAGTTCTACAACATGGACTACGTCAAATATTTCAAAGACTACCACAAGCTTCCGATCGGCTTTTACGTCTACGACGGCCCACATGACTATGACAACCAGCTCAACGGCCTCAAGGTTGCCGAGCCGTTTTTCTCCTCAGATACATTGATTTTGGTCGACGATACCAACGACGATGTCGTTCGCAACGCCACCCTGGACTTCATCGCCGGGCGGACGGACAAGTACCGCATCCTCCTGGACGAGAAGACCGCGGGCAACGAGCACCCGACCTTTTGGAACGGCATCATGCTGATCGGACATAACGGATGACCGGTGCGGGCGGTTCCGCCCGCCGATCATCAGATCTCTCCCGTTCCTTGCCCCCGCCTTGTCGCCTCGGCTAGGACAAGGGCGCCTCCGAAGTCTCGTCCCTCTCGCACCGGACTCCCCCATGCGTCCCTCCGCCGTCCAAGGCCCGCTCTCCGGCGTCACCGTCATCGACCTCTCGCGCATCCTCGCCGGCCCCTACTGCACCCTCCTGATGGCGGAGCTGGGGGCGCGGGTGATCAAGGTCGAGACGCCGAGCAAGGGCGACGACGCCCGCCAGTACGGGCCGTTCGTCAAGGGGCGCTCGGCCTATTTCATGTCGGTCAACCGCGGCAAGGAGTCGATCGTCCTCGACCTGAAGAAGCCGGAGGACCGCGCGGTCTTCGACAAGCTGCTGGCGGAAGCCGACGTGCTGGTCGAGAACTTCCGGCCGGGGACGATGGAGAAGCTGGGCTACGGCTGGGACAAGCTCTCGGAGCGCTTCCCTAAGCTGATCTACGCCGCCGCGTCGGGCTTCGGCCACACCGGCCCCGACGCCGAGCGCCCGGCTTACGACATGGTGGTGCAGGGTATCGGCGGCATCATGAGCGTCACCGGCCATCCCGGCGGCCCGCCGACCCGCATCGGCATGTCGATCGGCGACATCGGCGCCGGCCTCTATGCCGCGATCGGCGTCAACGCCGCGCTCTATGCGCGGTCGCAGAGCGGCCGGGGATCGAAGGTCGACATCTCGATGTTCGACTGCCAGCTGGCGCTCCTGGAGAACGCCGCCATGCGCTTCTTCGTCTCCGGCAAGCCGCCGGGCCCGTTAGGCGCGCGCCATCCCTCGATCACGCCGTTCGAGGCCTTCGACACCCAGGACAACCCGATCATCATCGCCGCCGGCAACGACAGCCTGTTCGTCAAGCTGGCCCAGGCGCTCGGCAGGCCGGAGATGGCCAAGGACCCGCGCTACCTCACCAACGACCTCCGCAACCGGAACGTCGATACGCTGAAAGCCGAGATCGAGGCGATACTGAAGACCCGGCCAGTCGCCCACTGGATGGAGGCGCTGGATGCTGCCGGCATCCCCGCCGGCCCGATCAACAACATCGCCGAGGCGCTCGACCACCGCCAGGCCAAGGCCCGCAACATGGTGGTGGAGATGAAAGACCCGGTCGCCGGCCCGCTCCGCTTCGTCGGCAACCCGGTCAAGATCTCAGGCTACCCCGATCCCACGACGCGGGCGCCCGCGCCGGACCTCGACGGGAACCGGCAGGCCATCCTGGCGGAGCTGAAGAACGGCGGTTGAGTACTGCACGGACCTCATGCTTCGACAAGCTCAGCATGAGGTGCTTTTGGTTACGATCGAAAAATCCTCATGCTGAGCTTGTCGAAGCATGACGTTCCGTAGCGACCCAAGGACCGACCTCATGACCAACCAGCTCACCCCCAACCTCGACCCACGGGCGCTTGCCGGCCTGCTCTCGGGCAAACACCTGATCGACGGCGCCGTGGTGCCGGCGGCCTCGGGGCGCACCTTCGACGTGGTGAGCCCGGCGACCCGCGAGGTCGTCGCCAAGGCCGCCTATGGCGACGCAACCGACGTCGACCGCGCGGTATCCGCGGCGAAGAAGGCGCAAGTCGCCTGGGCCAGGCGCCCGGCCCGCGAGCGCGGCAAGCTGATCGCCGAGTGCGGTCGCGTGCTCGCCGGCCATGTCGAGGAGCTGGGCCGGCTGGTGGCCCTCGAGACCGGGAAGGCGCTCAGGACCGAGAGCCGGGTCGAGGCCTCGGTGCTGGCCGACGCCTTCGTCTTCTATGGCGGCTTGGGATCGGAGCTGAAGGGCGAGACCATCCCCTTCAACCCCAACATGCTGTCGATGACCATGATCGAGCCGATCGGCGTGGTCGGCGCCATCATCCCGTGGAACGTGCCGCTGATGCTGATGGCGCTCAAGATCGCGCCGGCGATGGTCGCCGGCAACGCGGTGGTGGTGAAGTCGGCCGAAGAGGCGCCGCTCGCCGTCCTTCGCGTCTGCCAGATCCTGAACCAGATTCTGCCGCCCGGCGTCTTCAACATCCTCTCGGGCATGGGCCCGGAATGCGGCGCCCCGCTGGTCGCGCACAGGCACGTCGGCAAGGTCACGTTCACCGGCTCGGTCGAGACCGGCAAGATCGTCTACAAGGCCGCGGCCGAGAAGCTGATCCCGGTGACGCTCGAGCTCGGCGGCAAGTCGCCGATGATCGTCATGGGCGATGCCGACCTCGACAAGGCGGTCGACGGCGCCGTCGTCGGCATGCGCTTCACCCGCCAGGGCCAGAGCTGCACCGCGGCGTCGCGCATCTTCGTGCACGAGTCGATCCACGACGCGTTCGTCACGAAGCTGAAGGCCAAGGTCGACGCCATGAAGATGGGCGACCCGCTGGACGAGGCGACCGACATCGGCACCATCATCTCGATCCAGCAGTACGAGAAGGTGCAGAGCTACATCAAGATCGGCGAAGCCGAGCCGGGCGCCAAGGCGCATCGCTGCTCGAAGGCTCCCACCGACGGCAAGCTGAAGGACGGGCTCTACGTCCAGCCGGTGATCTTCACCGGCCTGACCAATGCCAGCCGCGTCGCCCGCGAGGAGATCTTCGGCCCCGTCACCTGCGTCATCAAGTTCAAGGACTACGACGAGGCGATCCAGGCCGCCAACGACACCGAGTACGGGCTCGCCGCCTCGATCTGGACGCGCGACCTCAAATGGGCGCTGGACGCGACCCGCCGGATCGACGCCGGCCTGGTCCAGGTGAACCAGAACCTGGTGGTGCAGCCCGGCATGTCATACGGCGGCTTCCGCAGCTCCGGCCTCGGCAAGGAGGCCTCGCTCGAAGCCATGCTCGAGCACTTCACCCGGAAGAAGATGGTGATGGTGAACCTGCAGTAGGGCCGTGAGAGCCATGCGCTGGATCGGCTGGACGATTGCGGCTCTCTTCGGCCTCTGCCTGGTGGCCGTCGCCGGTGCGGTGGGATTCCTCTGGGCCGGCCTGCCGGTCACATCGGGCGAGGTCCGGCTCGACGGACCGTCGGCGGCGGTCACCATCACCCGCGACCGCCGCGGCATCCCCTATATCCGCGCGGCGAGCGAGACCGACGCCGCCTTTGCCCTGGGATTCGTCCATGCCCAGGATCGTTTCGCCCAGATGGAGGTGATGCGCCGCCTCGTCACCGGGCGCCTCTCCGAGATGGTCGGGGCGGCGACGATCGAGTCCGACCGCTTCATGCGCACCCTCGGCCTCGGGCGGCTTGCCGAGCAGGGCGTCGCCAACCTGGCGCCGGAGACCCAGGCGGCGCTGACGGCCTATGCCGCCGGCGTCAACGCGGCCCTGGCCGGGCAGCGCGTGCCGCCGGCGGAATTCCTGATGGCGCGAGAAAAGCTGGAGCCGTGGCGCCCGTCGGACTCGCTGCTCTGGGCCCGCCTGATGGCGCTCCAGCTCACCTGGAACTGGCGGGACGAGCTCGCCCGCGTCCGCCTGTCGAGCCGGCTCACCCCCGATCAGCTCCGCGATCTCTTCGACCGCAGCGGCGACGGCGTGCATGTGCCGCTGGCATCCCTCGACCCTGATATCGCCGACCGGCTCCTGGCGGCGATCCCGGAGGAGGCAGAGCCGCGCACGGCGTCGAACATCTGGGTGCTCTCGGGCACGCGAACCGCCAGCGGCCAGCCGCTGCTCGCCAACGATCCGCACCTCGCGCTCACCCTCCCCAATCTCTGGTACCTGGCGCGGATCGAGCTTCCGGACCGCGTCCACGTCGGCGCCACCGCGCCGGGCGTTCCCTTCACCATCCTCGGCCACAACGGCCGCATCGCCTGGGGCATGACCACGACCCAGGCGGACGCCGCCGACCTCTTCGTCCTGGAGACGACACCCGACGGCCGCTACCTGTCCGCCGACGGTCCGCGGTCCTTCGAGACGCGCCAGGAGACGATCAAGGTCCGCGGCGGCGCGCCGATCGAGCTCACCGTCCGCGAAAGCCTGCACGGGCCGGTGATCTCCGACGTGCTGAAGCGGGTGGCGGACCAGGGCCAGGCGGTGTCGCTCGCCTCGACCGCGCTCGCCGCCGACGACCACACCGCCGACGCCATCGCCCGCCTTCTCCGCTCGACGTCGATCGCCCAGGCGCAAGCCGTGCTCGCCGATTTTCAGACGCCGCTGCAGAACGTCGGCGTCGCCGATACCGGCGGCCACATCGGCCTGTTCGTCTCCGGACGCATCCCCGAGCGCGGCGGCGACGGCTGGATGCCGTCCCCGGCCACCGACCCGTCCCGCGCCTGGAAAGGCTGGCGGCCACCCGATCCCGACTTCGCCGTCATCGACCCGCCCTCCGGGCGCATCGTCAACGCCAACAACGCGCCGGTCGCCGACCCGCAGGCGCACGGCCTCGGCCGGGACTTCGACGCGCCCTATCGCGCGCGGCGCATCGCCGAGCGGCTGGATCAGAGTCCGCGCGCCACGGCACGCGACATGGTCGAGCTCCAGGCCGACGCGGTGTCGACGATGGCACGGGACGTGCTCCCGGTGCTGCTGCGGCTCACGCCGCGAACCGAGGCGAACGCCGAGACCCTCGACCGCCTCGCCGCCTGGAACGGCGAGATGCGCCGCGATCGCGCCGACCCGCTGGTCTTCACCGCCTGGTGGCGCCATCTCCTCCGAGCGGTATTCGCCGACGAGCTCGGCGAGGCCTGGGGCGAGATCCTGCCGCGGCCGGGCGTGGTGGTCCGGGCGCTGACCGAACGGACGAGCTGGTGCGATGTCCGCGCGACGCCGGCCGTCGAGGATTGCCCGGAGAGGCTGTCCGCGTCCCTCGCGGAGGCGCTCACCGATCTTTCCCAGCGCTACGGGTCGAACCCGGACAAGTGGCGCTGGGGCGAGGCCCACCGCGCCCGGCTCGCGCATCCGCTTCTGAGCCGCCTTCCGATCCTCGGCCGCTTGTTCCGGGTCGAGCCGGCGGCCGACGGCGACAACTGGACGGTCAACCGCGCGCAGAACCGGCTGCTCGACGACGCCGATCCCTACGGCGACGTGCACGGCGCCGGCTACCGGGCGGTCTACGACCTGGCCGACCTCGACGCCTCGCTCTTCCAGATGTCATTAGGGCAATCCGGCCATCGCCTCTCCCCGCATTTCTCCGATCTCGCCCGCGCCTGGGCCGACGGCACGCCGTTTCGCATCGGCGCCGCGCCGGAGCAGCCGACGGCGACGCTGACGCTGAGGCCGAGGTGAGGTTGCTCCGGCGGCGCCAACCCACTACGAGCGGTCCATGACCGTCACCCTTGCCGACATCCGCGTCGCCGCCGAGGCGCTCCGGGGACACATCGTCCGCACGCCGACGGTGCCGGCGCCGGCGCTGTCGGCCGAGCTCGGCTGCACGCTCTGGCTCAAACTCGAGACCCTGCAGCACACGGGATCGTTCAAGCCGCGCGGCGCTTTCATCAAGATCCGGAGCCTGACGCCGGCAGAGCGCCAGGCCGGTGTTATCGCCATGTCCGCCGGCAACCACGCCCAGGGTGTCGCCTACTGGGCCGGGCGCCTCGGCATCCCCGCCACCATCGTCATGCCGAAGGCGACGCCGTTCTCCAAGGTCGAGCGGACCCGCGCCCTCGGCGCCCGCGTCGAGCTCCACGGCGGGAGCCTCAGCGAAGCCGCCGGACACGCGGAGGCGCTGGCAAAGGCGGGCGGGCTCACCTTCGTCCATCCCTACGACGACGAACGCGTGATCGCCGGCCAGGGCACGCTCGCGCTCGAGATGCTGGAGGACGCGCCGGATCTCGACTGCCTTGTCGTGCCGATCGGCGGCGGCGGCATGGCCGCCGGCATGGCGATCGCCGCCAAGGGGCTGAAGCCCGGGATCGAGATCCTCGGCGTCCAGGCCCGGCTCTATCCGGCGATGGCAGAGAGCCTCGGCGGCCTCCCGCCGACCTCGGGCGGCGACACGCTCGCCGAGGGTATCGCAGTCAAGGCGCCGGGGCGGATCACCCGGGCGATCATCGCCGAGCTGGTGTCGGAGATCCTGCTGGTCGAGGAGAGCGACATCGAGCGCGCAGTGCAGCGTCTCGCCGAGACCCAGAAGGCGGTGGCCGAGGGTGCCGGCGCCGCCGGCGTCGCCGCGATCCTCGCCGATCCCCTCCGGTTCCGCGGCCGGCGCGTCGGGACCGTGATCTGCGGCGGCAACATCGACTCGCGCATCCTAGCATCCGTCCTCATGCGCGGCCTCGTGCGCGACGGCCGCATGGCCCGCCTCCGGGTCGAGCTCTCGGATGCACCGGGCCAACTCGCCGCCGTCGCCACCCTGATCGCCGAGAGCGGTGGCAACATCGTCGAGTGCTACCACCAGCGGCTGTTCCAGGACGTGCCGATCAAGCACGCCGAGCTCGACGTGGTGGTCGAGACGCGCAACTCCGACCATGTCCGGGAGATTATCGACCGGCTGCAGGCGGCCGGTTTCCCGCCCCGGCTCCTGTCGGCGACCAAGGAGGCCGGGATGGTCCTCTAGGGACCGAATCGCTCATATTCTCGCCATCGCGCGCTGGCTAGCCCGATCTATTCACCATGCGAAGGGATAGCTGGGCTGGGGCGGTGCGGACGAGCGGCATGGTGGCACCCGATTGGCGCGGTTTGATGTCGATGGCTCGGCTGGGGGTTGCGGATCTGGGTTCGACGGGGCACGAGGCCCCTTA
>SHVZ01000047.1 GCA_009694025.1 Alphaproteobacteria bacterium
CAACTCGCTCGTCGAACTCAAGGCTCACATCAACGCCTTCATCACCGCATACAACGACACCGCAAAACCCTTTGCATGGACCAAATCCAAGGTCCATCAAAAGCGCCTCAAAGCCCATTTCGCGGATCAGTGATTCCGGGTACTAGCCTTCCTCGACCGCTGGATCCGCGCGCTGACCGAGCCGCTGCTGGCCTCGGGCGGGCGCATCTACCGCTACGTCGGCGACGAGGTGATCTTGACCTGGGAATGGACCGGGGATGCGGCGGGAAGGGCGCTCGACTTCGCTGCCGCCGCCTCGGCCGCCATCGCCGGCGAGGCGGAAAGCTGGCATCGCGACTTCGGCGCCCTCCCCCGGATGCGCGCCGCGCTCCATGGCGGCCCGGTCATCGCCGGCGAGATCGGCGATCTCAAGCGCGAGATCACCTTCCTCGGCGACACGCTCAACACCGCCGCCCGCATCGCCGAGGAGGCGCGCCGGCACGACGCCCGGATGCTGGCCTCGGCCGAGGCGATCGACGGCGTCCGCCTGCCTCTCGGCCTCGCCCGCCGCGATCTCGGGCCGGTCCAGCTTCGCGGCAAGGCCGAGCCGGTCCGGCTGGTCCTTCTCGGTCCCGGCAATTGACGAGCGGCCGGCCGAACCCGTAAAGCCAGACCCGGGGAACGAGGAGGGATGCCGATGAGACCGATCTGGATCGCCGCCGCGGCCATGCTGGCGCTGACGCTGCCCGCCCAGGCCGAGAAGACCTCGCTCTCGGTCCTCAAGCTGGCATCCTCGGGCCCGGTGTTCCTCGCCCAGGATCTCGGCCACTTCGCCGCCGAAGGGCTGGAGGTCGAGTTCAAGTTCTTCACCGCCGCCCAGCCGGTCGCCGTCGCCGTCGTCTCGGGCGACGCCGAGTTTGGCGTCACCGGCCTGACCGCCGGCTTCTACAATCTCGCCGGCAAGGGTGCGCTCAAGATCATCGCCGGCCAGTCGCGCGAAGAGCCGGGTTACAAGCTCTCGGCCTACATGGTCTCGAACCAGGCCTTCGCCGCCGGCGTCACCTCGCCGGCCGACTTCGCCGGACGCTCCTTCGCCATGACCCAGGTCGGGTCGACCTTCCACTACATGATCGGGCTGCTCGCCGAGAAGAAGGGCTTCGACATCGGGAAGATGCGGCTCTTGGCGCTGCAGAGCATCCCCAACATGGTCTCCGCCCTCCAGGGCGGTCAGGCCGACACGGCGATCCTGCCGTCCACCGTCGCCGTGCCGATGCTCGACCGCGGCGACGCCAAGATCGTCGGCTGGGCCGGCGACGAGACGCCCTGGCAGCTCGGCGCGCTTTTCACCTCGCCCAAAATGATCGACGGCAAGCGCGCCACGGTCGAACGCTTCGTCCGCGCCTACAAGAAGGGCGTCGCCGCCTACGATCTCGCCTTCCAGAAGAAGGGCGACCAGGCGGCGACCGACAAGGCGCTCGACATCCTCTCGAAATACACCGAGCAGCAGAGGGGCGCGATCGCCGCGGGGCTGCCCTACATCGAGCCCGAGGCCCGCTTCAGCGCCAAGGACATCGCCAAGCAGATCGCCTACTGGCAGGCCCAGGGCCACGCCGACAAGACGGTCGACGCCAGGGACATCGTGGTCACGCGCTTCGTCCGGTCGCTGGATTGAGCGCGAGTCGCCGATGCGCCTGATCGTCGAAGAGGTCGGGCATCGCTACGGGGCGCTCGAGGTCCTGGACGGGCTTTCGTTCACCGTCGCCGAGGGCGAGATCCTGGCGGTCATCGGTCCGTCGGGCTGCGGGAAGTCGACGCTGCTCGGCATCCTCGGCGGGCTGCTCCGGCCAACGACGGGACGCATGCTGACCGAAGGCGCGCCGCCCGCCGGCTGCCTCAACCCGTTCACCTATGTCTTCCAGGACTTCGCCCTCCTCCCCTGGCGGAGCGTCGCCGGCAACGTCGCCTTCGCCCTCGAGCATCACCCTCTGGGAACGGCCGAGCGGGCGCGGCGGGTCGCCGAGGTGCTGGCGACGACCGGCCTCGCCGAGTTCGCGGGCGCGCTGCCGAAGCAGCTCTCGGGCGGCATGCGCCAGCGGGTCGGCATCGCGCGTGCGCTCGCGGTCACCCCGGCGGTGCTGCTGCTGGACGAGCCGCTCTCGGCGCTGGATGCCCAGACCCGCGAGCTCCTGATCGAGGAGTTCCTCGCCCTCTGGCTCCGGCACCGCACCACCGCGGTCTACGTCACCCACAATCTCGACGAGGCGCTCCGCATCGCCGACCGCATCTGCGTGCTTTCCCGCCGCCCCGGGCGCGTCCGCGAGATCGTCGAGGTCGACGTGGCGAGGGGCGAGCGCGACCCGGCCCGTCTGGCGCCGCTCCGCCAGCGCCTGTGGCGGCTGATCCAGGACGAGGCCCGCGCCGCCGACCGCGAGACCCAGGGGCTCCTCCGTGCTTGAGCCGCTGCGCTTCCGCGGCGGCGGCTTCGTCATCGAGCCGAAGCGCCATGCCGGCTGGATCGCAGGATTCGCCGTCATCGCGCTTTGGCAGGCGGTGTCGAGTGCCGGCTGGGTCTCGCCGGTGTTCCTTCCGAGCCCGGCCGGCATCGCGCGCGCGCTCGCCGACCTGGCGCTCTCGGGCCAGCTCTGGCGCCATCTCTCGGCCTCGCTCCGGCGCATCCTCTTGGGCTTCGCGCTCGGCGCCTCGGCCGGCCTCGCCTTCGGCCTGGCGCTCGGCCTCTTGAGCCACGCCCGCGCCGCCGGGCTCCCGATCGTCTCGGCGCTGTTCCCGATCCCCAAGATCGCGCTCCTGCCGCTGTTCATCCTGTGGTTCGGCATCGGCGAGCCCTCGAAGGTCGCGACCATCGGGCTCGGCGTCTTCTTCCCGATGGCGATCGCGACATTCTCCGGGGTCGACCAGGTGCCGCGCGCGCTGATCCGCATGGCCCAGGGTTTCGATGTCCCGACATCCGCCATCGTCGCCAAGGTGATCCTGCCGGGGGCGCTGCCGGGCATCCTCGCCGGCGTCCGCATCTCCGCCTCGATCGCCCTCATCCTGGTGGTCGCCGCCGAGATGATCGGGGCCGAGTTCGGCGTCGGCGCCTTCATCCTGACCGCCGGCAACCTGATGCGGACCGAGGATCTGCTGGCCGGGGTCTGCCTCCTCTCCCTCCTCGGCCTCGCCGTCGGCGCCCTGGTTTCGCTGGCCGAGCGCCGCTTTCTCGCCTGGCGCTGAGGGAATAGGGACGGGTCCGGGACCGTTCCTCTCATCACCGGCCGGCGAGAGCCCCTACCGCCGACGCCCGGGCGCGCCTAATCTGGAAGAGGCGCCCCCACGTAAGAGCAGGATGATGGCGGACGACATCCAGGATCCGACCGGCCGGATCAAGCAGAAGCTGGTCGACAGCAAGGAGAAGTGGGCCCGCGAGGGCCGGCTGCTCACCGGCGAGACCGATGCGCCCAAGCGCCGGCGCCTGCCGCCGGGCCAGCGCGAGGTCAAGAACTGGCCGGTGCTCGATCTCGGCGTGCATCCGAACGTGCCGGCGAAGGAATGGGAGATGAAGGTCGGCGGCCTGGTCGAGAGCCCGGCGACATGGCGCTGGGACGACCTCAGGGCGCAGCCGCAGGTCTCCCACACCTCCGACATCCACTGCGTCACCGCCTGGTCGCGCTACGACAACCGCTGGGAAGGCGTCGCGGCGAAGCAGCTGCTGGCCGTGGTCCGGCCGAAGCCGGAAGCGAAGTTCATCGTCTTCAAGAGCTATGACGGCTATTCGACCAACGTGCCGCTGGCGCATTTCGACGACGACGACGTGCTGCTGGCGCACACCTGGGAAGGCCGGCCGATCAGCCGCGATCACGGCGGCCCGGTCCGCGTCGTCATCCCCAAGCTCTATTTCTGGAAGTCGGCGAAATGGGTCCGCCACATCTGGTTCATCGACAAGGACGCGCCGGGATTCTGGGAGGTGCGCGGCTACCACGACCTCGGCGATCCCTGGAAGGAGCAGCGCTATGGGTGAGAGCCTTTCCGGCATCTGGCGTTTCGCCTCGATGCTCATCGCCGCGGTCGGCATGACCGTGTCGCCGCCGGCACCGGCCGGGTCCAACGGCGGCTTCGGCTTCGCCTTCAAATCGATCGAGGGCGACGACCTCAACCTCGCCAAATTCGCCGGCAAGCCCCTCCTGGTGGTCAACACCGCGTCGGAGTGCGGCTACACCCCGCAATACGCCGACCTGGTGACGCTCTGGCAGCGCTACCGCGACAAGGGGCTGGTGGTGCTGGGCGTGCCGTCGAACGATTTCGGCGGCCAGGAGCCGGGCAGCGAGGCCGAGATCAAGGGCTTCTGCGAGGTGACCTACGGCGTCGACTTCCCGATGACCGAGAAGCAGACGGTGGTCGGCGGCACCGCGCATCCCTTCTACAAATGGATCGCCGCCGAGCTCGGCGAGGGTGCCGCGCCCCGCTGGAACTTCTACAAGTATCTGATCGGCCCCGACGGCAAGATCGCCGGCGCCTGGCCGTCGACGGTGTCGCCGACCTCGGCCACGATCGCCAAGGAAATCGACAAGCTGCTGACCCCATGAGGCGCCCCATGTTCCGTCTTCTGGCTTTCGCGCTCGCCCTCGCCCTCCCGCTCTCGGCCTTCGCCATGGGCGCCGGAGGGAGCACGACGCCCGCCAACATCGTCAACCCGGACTACGTCCAGGCGGAGAAGCTGATCAAAGAATGGAAATACACGGACGCGATCCCGCTCCTAGACAAGGTGGTCGCGGCCGAGCCCAAGAACGCCGACGCCCAGAACCTGCTCGGCTACGCCAACCGCAAGCTCAACCGGCTGTCGGAGGCGCGGCTCCACTACGGCAAGGCGCTCGAGGCCAACCCCGAGCACCGGGGCGCGCTCGAATATCAGGGCGAGCTCTACCTGATGGTGGACGATCTGCGGGCGGCCGAGGGGAACCTCGCCCAGCTCGACAAGATCTGCTTCTTCGGCTGCACCGAGTACACCGACCTGAAGAAGGCGATCGCCGAATACAAGCAGCGCAAGGGCATCACTTCCTAGGCAGGGTGAGCGCCACGGCCAGCGCCGCGGCGACCACTTCCGGGCTCACCACCGGCCGCCGCCGGCCGAGCCAGGCGAACGCCGCGCGGACCGCGCCTCTGATCGCCTCGGTGCGAAGCGTCGCCGCCCGCGCCCGGTAGAAGTCGTAGTCGATCGAGCCATCGGCGCGGCGGCAGTCGGTGCGGGGGTTTGAGTCCATCTCGATCTCTCCATCGGTGTCGCCGGGGCTTCGGCGATGGCTTGATCCTCGCAAGTCCGGCCGCCCGCCGCTTTGAGGCGGGCTTGATTTCTCCTTGAGTTGCCCTTGATTTTGCCGCGTGGAACACTGTTTCCGGGCACCGGGAGGTCTTTCACGACGTGCGCTATCGCTTCGATGCCTTCGTCCTGGACGCCGCCCGGCGCGAGCTCAGCGACGGCGGCCGGCTGGTCCCGGTCGAACCGCAGGTCTTCGACCTTCTCCAGTACCTGATCGAGAACGCCGAGCGCGTGGTCAGCCGCGACGACCTGATCCAAGAGGTCTGGGACGGCCGCATCGTCTCGGAATCGACGCTCGCCACCCGGATCAATGCCGCCCGGCGCGCCATCGGCGACGACGGCACCGCCTAGCGCCTGATCAAGACGATCTCAAGGAAGGGCATCCGCTTCGTCGGCACGGCCTCGAGGGAGGGCGACGCGGCCGCGACGCCGGCACCGCCGCCGGCCGCGGCCCCGCCCCAGACCATCACCTTCTGCCGGGCCCGGGACGGGACCAACATCGCGGTCGGCACCGCCGGCGACGGTCCGGTGCTGCTCAAGACCGCCAACTGGCTGAACCACCTGGAATACGACTGGGTGAGCCCGCTCTGGGCCCCGACCTTCCGGCGGCTCGCCGCCTCGTTCCGGCTGATCCGCTACGACGGCCGCGGCAATGGGCTTTCCGACCGCGAGGTCGCCGACATCTCCTTCTCGGGATTCGAGAGCGACCTCGACGCGGTCACCGCGTCGATCGACCTTCCGCGCTTCTCCCTTCTCGGCATCTCCCAGGGGGCGGCGACCGCGATCGCCTATGCCGTCCGCCACCCCGGGCGGGTCGAGCGACTCATCCTCTACGGCGGTTACGCCCAGGGGCGGAACCGGCGGGGATCGCCCGAGGAGGCGGCAGCCTCCCAGGCTTTCCTGACCATCCTCCGCCAGGGCTGGGGCGACGAGCACTCGGCCTTCATGCGCGCCTTCAGCTCGATCTATCTGCCGAGCGGGTCGTCCGAGCAGATCGGCTGGATCGCCGAGCTGCAGCGCCGCACCACGACCGCCGACGCGGCGGCGCGGATCCGCGGGGCTTGCGACGACATCGACGTCACCGCGCTGCTGGCGAAGGTCAAGGCCCCGACGCTGGTGCTCCATGCGCGGCGCGACAACGTCGTGCCGCTCGACCAGGGCCGGCTGATCGCGAGCCGCATCCCGAACGCGCGTTTCGTCAGCCTGGAGTCCGAGAACCACGTGCCGCTGCCGGGGGGCCGGCCTGGGAGACGCTGCTGGCCGAGATCGAGGCCTTCATGGCGGTGGGCTGAGAAACGGAACTTGGCTTCCCCGGACGGCCCCCATGTGGTTCGCTGGGATTGGGCAGTCGCCCCCTTTAAGGGAGCCGGAGATGACGGTGCGCCATCGCCTGACGGCCCGGCGGTTCGGGCTGGTGTCCGACACCCATGACGACCGGGTCGACTGGCCGCTAGCGGTCGAGAAGATCCGCGCCGCCTTCGGCCCCGTCGACGCCATCATCCATTGCGGCGACCTGTGCACGCCGCGCGCGATCGAGACCCTGGGCGCGCTGGCGCCGGTCTGGGCGGTCCGCAACCCGGCGACCGACCCGCCGCCGGCCTCGCCGATGCTGGTCGATGGCCCCCGCGTGCTCGAGGTCGGCGCCAGCGGCATCGGCGTCGTCTTCTCGCTCTCGACCGAGCCGGTCCGGGCCGAGACCGACCCGGTGCTTCGCTTCTCCGGGCTCGGGCCCGACGCAGCGCTCCAGGCCCTGTTCGGTGGCAAGGTCGACGTCTGCGTCTTCGGCGGCACCCATAGCCCGATCGTCGCCCAGGCCGGCGGCACGCTCTTCGTCAATCCAGGCAGCCCGACGCTGGCGAAGTCCCGTTCGGTCGGCGTCCTCACCCTCGAGGACGGCTTGGCCTCGGTCGAGATCGTGGCGATCGCCTAGAGAATTCCTCAAGAACGCTTGGAGCGGCGGCTCCAAGCGGCCCAGTCGACAAGGACTCCTGCTCCGACGACGCCGAGATTTTCCGGCGGGACGCGGTCGGCAAACAAGACAATGTTCCGGCACGCCCACCTCGCGTTCGGAACGATGAGACCATCGAAGTCGAGAAGATGCGCGGCCTCGGCAATCTGTTGCGTACGTGCGTATTCCGCGTGTCTCTGCGAATAATCCATCGACCCGTACTTGGCGGTGTCCACCCCGAGCGCCGTAAGCGCGGCCATGTCGACCAGCCTCAATGCGCGATCGAGAGCGACGTTCAGTTCGTGGAGATGAAACTTCATTTGCGAGGGAAAGACAGGCTGGCCCCGCATGAGATGGAAGTGCATCTCGGCCAGCGCCCCATCGGCTTCTGCCGAGGTGTACAGTACGTCAAACGTGCCGTCGTCCCATCGCCCGCCAGGCGAGGATACGCGAAGCGGGTCACGATCCGCCCGGACGACGCACCATACTATCCCTGCGAACGTCGTCTTAGTCGAGGCTGCAACGGCATCGACCAGATCGTTGTCACGGACCTTTCGCGGAGCCGGCATCGGTCAGAGATAGGCGCCCGAATCAAGTCGCTCCAGCACACCAAGTATCTCCTCTGATCGTCCAGCATTGATGACGTCGATGGCGCGCTCGCCGTTGAGCTGCGGATGACGGGCGAAGAGCCACATCCGAATTTCGTCCGACGTGTAGTAGTCGCGAAGGCGCGAGACGATGTAGTGCAGATCCGAAAGAACGAGTTGCGTCCGCGGCTGTGGGCTCGCCTTTCCGGTCGACCAGCGCGACACCGTCGCGGTCGAGACATCGGCGATGTTCGCGATGTCCGTTCCTTTGAGGCCGCCGGTCTCCCGCAGATCGTCGATGTATCTGGCGATCGCGCCTTGCATCGCAATCACATCTCCCCCTGCCTTTTTCGTTTCATATTTTCTATATTGTGAAACTAATTCGTCAATTTCAATAGACAAAACGTGATCCGTGCCTCATCGTTTCGCCCCATTGACAGCGTCCGGGGCCCGGCGGCATAAGGGGCGCCTTCCTCCTGCCCAGGTGGCGGAATTGGTAGACGCGCAGGTTTCAGGTACCTGTGGCCGCAAGGCTTTGGAAGTTCGAGTCTTCTCCTGGGCACCAGAATCCCGCCGATGAGCCTTCACCTGCATAAGGGCGACCTGCCGGACGGCCTCGATCTCGGGCCCCTGGTCGCCATCGATTCCGAGACCATGGGGCTCGACCCGGCCCGCGACCGGCTCTGCCTGGTGCAGCTCTCGGCCGGCGACGGCGCCTGCCATCTGGTGCAGCTCGCCCAGGGCGCCGAAAAGGCACCGAACCTGAAGAAGCTGCTGACCGATCCCAAGGTGACCAAGCTCTTCCATTTCGCGCGTTTCGACATCGCCATGTTCCGCCGTCACCTCGGCGTGACGACGCAGCCGCTCTACTGCACGAAGATCGCCTCCAAGCTGACCCGCACCTTCACCGACAAGCACGGGCTCAAGGACCTCTGCAAGGATCTCCTCAGCGTCGACCTCTCCAAGCAGCAGCAGACCTCCGACTGGGGCGCCCCGACGCTCTCGGAAGAGCAGCTCCGCTACGCCGCCTCCGACGTCCTCCATCTCCACAAGCTCAAGGAGAAGCTGGACGCGATGCTGAAGCGCGAGGGGCGGATTGAGATCGCGGAAGCGTGCTTCCGATTCCTTCCCGTCCGCGCCGAGCTCGATCTGCTGGGCTGGGGCGACGAGGACGACGTCTTCACGCACTAAGAGCCGGGCATATGACGTCCGATGATGTCCGCCCGATGAACCGCCGCGACCGTCGCGCCACGGTCAAGGCCCAGAAGGGCGACGCGGCCGAGCTGTTCGACGCGGGCGCTCTCCACATGAAGGAGGGGGGCTTCGCGCTCGCCGAGGTCTGTTTCCGCCGCGCGCTCCAGATGCAGCCGACCCGGGAAGCCCACCACAATCTCGGCTATGTCCTGACCGAGCGCGGCGCCTTTGCCGAGGCCATCCGTCACTATCGGGCGGCGATCAAACTCGCACCCGACGACCAGCGGCACCACAACTCGATCGTCAAGCCTCTCCTCCTGTCCGGCTTCCGCGACGAAGCGCTGAAGGAGGGCCAGATCACGCTCACGCTCAAGGACCGGGAGGTGATGCAGGCGGCCGCCGAGACCCATCCAGAGCCATCAGGCGGTCAAGCCCGTGGACCGCGCCGGAAGGATGTCATCGCCTTCAGCATCTGGGGCTCAAACGCGTTCTATACGCTCGGCGCGATCAAGAACGCGCAGCTGGCGAAGGTGCACTACCCGAGCTGGGTCACGCGCTTCCATCACGACGACTCGGTCCCCAGCGACGTGCTGGAGCGCCTGAGGAGCGAGGGCGACGAGCTCGTCCCGATGGCTCCCCATCGGGATACCCAGCTCGGGCCCTATTGGCGGTTCATGGTCTCCGACGATCCCGAGGTCAGGCACTTCCTCGTCCGCGACGTCGACTCCCGCCTCGGCGAGCGCGAGCGGGTCGCGGTCGAGGCCTGGATCCGGTCCGGCCGAGACTTCCACGTGATGCGCGACCACCCGCTCAATTGCGAGCTCGTCCTCGGCGGTATGTGGGGCGGCCGGGCCGGCGTTCTGCCGAACATGGCGCGCCAGGCGGCGTCTTGGGTCGCCGTCGATCCGCAGCGGCTCAATACCCGCTACGACGACCAGCGCTTCCTCCGATTCGTCGTGTGGCCGCTCATCCGCGAGCGGAGCCTCACCCATGACGCGTTCTACCGCTTCCTGGATGCCATAGACTTCCCGCCGGGCGTGCCGTGGACGGAGGAGACCTTCGTCGCTCGGACCGTCAGCCCGTTCAAGTCCTAGACCGTCGCAGCTTCGGATCGCAGGCGCCCGCGCTTGGAAGGCCAGATGACGTACAGCTTCATCGACAAGTCCTTCAACGAGACGACCGGCGACGCCGCGCGCGCCCTGGTCGAGCAGCAGAACGATTGTCGGTTCCTCAGCCCGAATCGCGGCGTCGTCTCGGTTTCGGAGAGCCGCTGGCGCGAAGCGCAGGAGGCGGAGCGCCACGGCTGGATGCAACTCTGGCGGAACGAGACTGAAGACCGAAACTCGTTCCATGCCGCGATGTTCGACAACTACCTGTCTCTGCGCGGCGAATGTTTCCGGCATGCGGTCGAGCTCGGCTGCGGACCTTTCACCAATGTCCGGCTGCTCGGGCGCATCGCCGAGATTCAGGCGGTCAGCCTGCTGGACCCGCTGGTCGAGGACTATCTGGCCCATCCCCACTGCTCCTATCGCGACCGCATCCTCTTCTTCGCCCCCCAGCGCTTCGTTTATGTCGATCGGCTGATCGCGTCCTCCATCGAAGATTTCGGCGCGGCGGCGGAATTCGACCTCGTCCTGCTCATCAACGTGATCGAGCACTGCCGCGATTTCGACCGGGTGGCCGACGTCATCTGGTCCCTCCTTCCCCCGGGCGGCACCTTCGTCTTCCACGACCATTCCTACCATCATGCCGACGTGGCAGAGGTGCTGAAACGCCACTTCGACGCCGCGCACCCGCTACGCGTCGATCGAGCCGCCATCGACCAGTTCCTGGGGCGGTTCGAGACGATCTTCCACCGCGTCGTCAACACGACCGGCAAGGCGCCGCTCTCCGGTCCGGGCGAGATGATCTACTTCATCGGCCGAAAGCCGCGGTAGGGCTGTTGTCCCGGGGCCCGCCTCGCTCCGCCCAAACTGCAACCTGACGAAGGAGGCGGCGAGGCACCATTCGACCGAGATCGCCGGCAGCGAGGCCGGCTCCCGACGCCCGGCCGCGGACCGGAAGGCGGCGATGCCCCCCGGACAGTGCTGCGTGAGCAGATGACCGAACTCCGCGCCGGCGATTCGAAGAAGGTTTCGCTCGCATGTCGTTGCGGGTTTTCCATCACCGCCCGCTCAACGGGATACTGGCGAACCGCCCGAATCGCGGGCATACTGGCCTGCGAGCAAGAAATATGCCGAAACCCGCCCCGTTTCGCGCAACTTTCTTGCGGCTGACGCCAACGAACCGGGAAATCGTCGGTTGAGGACCAATCCTAGGACATCGCGGATCGCCGAAGCGGAGGCCGGAAGGCGCGTGCTGACGCTCGAAGCGGACGCGCTCCGGAGCCTCGCCGCTCTCCTCGCCGAGGAGGAAGGCGCCGCCGCCTTCGCCGGCGCGGTCGACCTGATGGGTGCGGCCACCGGCCGGGTCATCGTCTCCGGCATGGGCAAGTCCGGCCACGTCGCCCGCAAGATCGCGGCGACCCTCGCCTCCACCGGCACGCCGGCGCAGTTCGTCCACCCGGCCGAGGCGAGCCACGGCGACCTCGGCATGATCGCCAGGAGCGACGCGGTCCTGGCGCTCTCCAATTCCGGCGAGACGCCGGAGCTCGGCGACCTCGTCGCCTATGCGCGCCGCTTCGACATCCCGCTGATCGCGATCGTCGGCAAGGCGCCGTCGGCGTTGGCCCAGGCGGCCGATGCGGCGCTGGTGCTGCCGCGGGTCGCCGAGGCCTGCCCGCTCGGCCTCGCCCCCACCACCTCGACCACCCTGATGATGGCGCTCGGCGACGCGCTCGCGGTCGCGCTGCTCGAACGCCGCGGCTTCTCCGCCGACGACTATCGCCAGCTGCATCCCGGCGGCCGCCTCGGCGCCCGCCTCCTCAAGGTCGAGGACCTGATGCACAAGGGCCCGGAGATGCCGTTGATCGGCGCCGACGCGGTGATGGCGGACGCGGTCCTGGTGATGACCGAGAAGCGCTTCGGCTGCGTCGGCGTGGTCGAGCCGCCGTCGGCCCAGGGCCGGCTGATCGGCCTGGTCACCGACGGCGATCTCCGCCGCCACATGTCGGCCGACCTGCTGGAACGCAAGGTCCACCAGGTGATGACCCGCGGCCCCTGGACCATCGGGCCGAAGCTGCTCGCCGCCGAGGTCCTGAAGGAGATGAACGACCGCAAGCTCTACCGCGCCTTCGCGGTCGAGGACGGACGGCCGGTCGGCATCGTCCACGTCCTCGACCTGCTTCGCGCCGGGGTCGCCTGAACGGCCATGGCCGCGCGCCCGATCGCCCATCCCGCGAAGCCGTCCCGCCCGGCCCTCGCCTCGGTCGGCCCGAGGATCGCCCCGCTCGGCGTCGGCCGGCGGCTGACCTCGCGCGGCGTCATGGTCCTCAAGGTGACCTTTCCGTTGATCGCCCTGGTGCTGCTGGGACTGGTGCTGGCCTGGCCCCGGCTCAACCCGGACCCGCGCGAATTTCGCCTGGGCGCCGGCAATCTCGGTGCCGGGGTCGCTGCCGAGGCGTCCCGCATGATCCGGCCGCGCTATGTCGGCACGGACGACACGAGCCAGCCGTTCACGGTGGTCGCCGAGACCGCGACCCAGGCCGGTTCGGCCGACCGCATCCTCTTGGCCCAGCCCAAGGCCGACATGACGACCAAGGACGGAAGCTGGGTCGCGGTGAACGCGAAGGACGGCCTCTACGACCGCATCCACCAGACCCTGGGCCTGCGCGGCGAGGTCCAGGTCTTCCACGACGCCGGCTACGAGTTCCGCACCGAAGCCGTCGACATCGACCTGCGGTCCGGCATCGCCACCGGCACCCGGCCGGTCGAAGGTCAGGGCCCCTTCGGCCATCTCCGGGCCGAAGGCTTCCAGATCCTCGACAGGGGCGGGCGCATCCTCTTCACCGGCACGACCCGCCTCGAGCTTCGCCCCGATCAGGCGAAGAAGGCGCAGGCCAAGCGATGAGGAAGGTCGCGCTTCTGGCCCTTCTCGCGCTGGCGCTGCCGGCGCCGCCGGCCCTTGCCCAGGGGCTCAGCCTCGCCGCCGGTTCTTCCGACCAGCCGATCCAGGTCGATGCCGACCAGGGCATCGAATGGCTCCGCGATAAGAACGTCTACATCGCCCGCGGCAATGCCAAGGCGAGCCGCGGCGGCGTCACCGTCCAGGGCGACACGCTGACCGCGCGCTACCGCGCCAAGGGCGAGGGCGGCAGCGAGATCTACCAGCTCGAGGCCGAGGGCAATGTCCGCATCGCCTCGGCCAACGAGAGCATCGTCGCCGACCGTGCCGTCTACGACGCCGACCAGGGTGTCCTGGTGATGACCGGCAGGAACCTGAAGCTCGTCACCCGCCAGGACACGATCACCGCGCGCGACAGCCTCGAATACTGGGAGAAGCGCCAGCTCGCCGTCGCCCGCGGCAACGCCGAGGCGGTGCGCGAGAAGAAACGCATCAAGGCCGACGTGCTCTCGGCCCAGCTGGCCGAGGGTGCCAACAAGGAGATGAAGCTGCGCCGCGTCGACGCCTTCGGCCATGTCGACGTCCGCACCGACCAGGAGGTGGCGAAGGCCGAGAAGGGCGTCTACCTGGTCGAGCAAGGGACCGCGACCCTGATCGGCGACGTCAAGATCACCCGGGGCCAGAACCAGCTCAACGGAGAGATCGCCGAGATCAATCTCAACACCGGCGTCTCGCGCCTGCTCTCAGGCCCTCAGGGCTCGGCCCGGGTCCGGGCGCTGGTGGTGCCGAACCAGCAGCCGAAGGCGGCGGGGACCGGCGGATGAGCGCTACCGCCCGCCCCGGACCGAAGCTGGTCGCCGCCAATGCCGGGCTCGTCGCCCGCAACTTGGGCAAGCGCTTCAAGAAGCGTCCGGTGGTGCGCGACGTCTCGATCAGCGTGCAGCGGGGCGAGGTGGTCGGGCTCCTCGGCCCCAACGGCGCCGGCAAGACCACCTGCTTCTACATCATCACCGGACTGATCGCGCCGGACTACGGGCTCATCCAGCTCGACGGCCAGGACATCACCGACCTGCCGATGTACCGCCGAGCGCGTCTCGGCATCGGCTACCTGCCGCAGGAGGCCTCGATCTTCCGCGGCCTGAGCGTGGAGGCCAATATCCGCGCCGTGCTCGAGGTGGTCGAGCCCGAGCTCGACCGCCGCCAGGCGATGCTGGACGACCTGCTCGCCGAGTTCTCGATCAGCCATCTCCGCCGGACGCCGGCGCTGGCGCTTTCCGGCGGCGAGCGCCGCCGGGTCGAGATCGCCCGCGCGCTCGCCTGTCAGCCGAGCTTCGTGCTGCTCGACGAGCCGCTCGCCGGCATCGACCCGATCGCCGTCAACGACATCCGCGATCTGATCAAGCACCTGAAGGACCGCGGCATCGGCGTCCTCATCACCGACCACAACGTGCGGGAGACGCTGGAGATCGTCGACCGCGCCTACATCCTCCATGACGGCCGCGTCCTGATGGAGGGACGACCGAGCGAGATCGTCGCGCACGAGGACGTGCGCCGCGTCTATCTCGGCGAGCGCTTCTCGCTCTGAGCCGCCGCCGATGACGATCAACCAGCGCCTCGACCTCCGCCAGTCCCAGTCGCTGGTGATGACGCCGCAGCTGCAGCAGGCGATCAAGCTG
Source organism: Alphaproteobacteria bacterium (assembly GCA_009694025.1). GTDB lineage: Bacteria > Pseudomonadota > Alphaproteobacteria > SHVZ01 > SHVZ01 > SHVZ01. The sequence goes on from SHVZ01000047.1 coordinate 14,698, forward strand.
CTGCAGCTCTCCAACCAGGAGCTCTCCGAATACGTCGAGCGCGAGATCGAGCAGAACCCGCTGCTCGAACGCGACGACCGCCCGGAGCCGGATGTCTCCGAGCGCACCATCGACACCTTCGCCGACGGAGCGCCGCCGGCATCGGCGTCGGCGTCGGACGCGTCGGTGGAGGTGGCGCTGGGGTCGGCGATGCCGGGGGCCGGCGACTCGCCGGTCGATACCAGCGACGCCAACCTCTACGAATCCGCCGAGGACTATCTGCCCTGGCGCAGCACTTCGGGCGGCAGCGACTTCGACGAGGACGGCCGCAGCTTCGAGGAGACCACCGCGGCGAAGGCGCCGACGCTGCGCGAGCACCTGTTCGACCAGTTGAGCGTCGACATCGAGGATCCGGTCGACCGGTTGATCGGATCGCATCTGATCGACCTCCTGGACGAGTCCGGATACCTGGTCGGCGACCTGGACGAGATCGCCGGGCAGCTGGGGTGCGCGCCCGAGCGGGTGATGGGCGCGCTCGAGCTGATGCAGCGCTTCGATCCGGCCGGCGTCTTCGCCCGCTCGCTCGGCGAGTGCCTCGCCCTCCAGCTCGCCGAGCGCGGCCGGCTCGACCCGGCGATGCAGGTGCTGATCGACCGCCTCGACCTCCTGGCCAAGCGCGACCTAAACCAGCTGATGAAGCTGTGCCAGGTCGACGCCGCGGACATGAAGGAGATGATCGCCGAGATCAAGACGCTGAACCCGAAGCCGGGCTCGGCCTTCGACCAGTCGATCGTGCAGGCGGTGGTCCCGGACATCGTCATGCGCCCGCAGCCGGACGGCGACTGGGTGATCGAGCTCAACTCGGAGACGCTGCCCAAGGTGCTGGTCAACACCCGCTACTACGCCCGCATCACCAAGGACGCCAAGAACAAGGAGGAGAAGGACTACCTCTCCGAGCACTACCAGGCGGCCAACTGGCTGGTGAAGTCGCTGCACCAGCGCGCCACCACCATCCTCAAGGTCGCGAGCGAGATCATCCGCCAGCAGGACGCCTTCTTCCGGCGCGGCGTCCAGCACCTCAGGCCGCTGATCCTCCGCGACATCGCCGACGCCATCTCCATGCATGAGAGCACGGTCAGCCGCGTCACCACCAACAAGCACATGGCGACGCCGCGCGGCCTGTTCGAGCTCAAGTACTTCTTCACCGCCTCGATCCAGTCCTCCAGCGGCGGCGAGGCGCATTCGGCCGAGGCGGTGCGCTCCCGCATCAAGACGCTGATCGACGCGGAAAAACTCGACGACGTGCTCTCCGACGACAAGCTGGTGGAGCTGCTGCGCTCGGACGGCGTCGTCATCGCCCGGCGCACCGTCGCCAAGTACCGCGAAGCGATGAAGATCCCCTCGTCCGTGCAGCGGCGGCGAGACAAGGCGATGCAGATGTAGCGGGCTAGGTCCGGCGGCGCAGAAGCAGCAGCGCCAGATAGACCAGCGCGAGCGCCCCGAAGATGACGGCGAGGCGGACCTGTCGCGACCGGTTGAGCGTGTCGAGCAGGTCGGTCACGTCCTGGTAGATCTCGAACACGCCGTCGATTCGGCCGGCGAAATCCTTGACCGACACATAGCTCAACAACAGATGGCGATCGATGATGATGTCGTCGAAGGCGATGAACTGCTTGCGAAACGTCAATTCGGTCGCGATGCCGCCGGCCAGCGCCCTCTGAAATCCGGCGTCGGCGCTCTTGTCCTCGCCGATCTGGGCGCGGTCGGTCGAGAAGGCCGTGAGTCCGCGGGCATTGACGATCTTGACCTTCACGATCGGCAGGCCGACGAGATGAATTCGCAAGGCGGTACGGAAGGCCTCCGTGTGCGGGTCGTTCCTCAGGCCTTGAGCGTCCATGGTCCGGGCATCGTTCAGGAACTGGCTGATGTCACGCCGGAGCGTGCTCGCCAATGTACGCGACAACCCGACGCTCTGGTGTTCGACGATCGGCAACAACTGGTCCGAGGCCGCCCGATCCAGGAACCAAGACAAGGCGGAACCGACGGCGACGAGAATGATGGCGGCGAAGAGAGCAAATCTGCGGCTTGGCGACATGCGGGGAATTAACCTCAACCGCTTACGGTAACTTATCAACTCGGCGCTGCGAAAGTGGTTTCTATTTTTTGTCGCGCTGAGCAACGGGGACGCCGACGATCCGCCGATGGCCCCGGCTGCCACCTCGTCGAGGCTTAGGGCGCCCACCGGGCGGCGGCACGCTTGACTTGCGGAGACCCCCTCACTATGGTCCGCCGCCGCCGCCGGGACCCGTCGCCGCAAGGCTGCAGGGGTAGGCGGCGGACGGTTGCGAAGAGCGCCACGGCGGACAGATAACAGTCCTTCGACATCAAAAGATTAAACCCTAGCCGACCGGCCTGTGCCCGGCGGCGACCGGGCCGCGTCGGGTGTTGCGGAAGGCGAGGGACTCAAGGTTGGGACAGCGCGGTATGGAGATCGCCGAACTCGTCAATCCGGCCGGCGTGGTGCCGAGCCTGAAGGCGGCCAGCAAGAAGCAGGCTCTGCAGGAGCTGTCGAAGAGGGCCTCCGATCTGTCCGGGCTCGACGAGCGCGAGATCTTCGATGCGCTGATCGAACGCGAGCGGCTCGGCACCACCGGGGTCGGCATGGGCATCGCCATTCCCCACAGCCGGTTCGCCAAGCTCGGCCACCTGGTCGGGCTCTTCGCCCGCCTGGATAAGCCGATCCCCTTCGATTCGGTCGACGAGCAGCCGGTCGACCTGATCTTCCTGCTGCTGGCGCCCGAGGCGGCCGGCGCCGACCACCTGAAGGCGCTCGCCCGGGTGTCGCGGCTGCTCCGCGACAAGTCGATGTGCGCCAAGCTCCGCGGCTGCGACAGCTCGGATGCGATCTACGCGCTCTTGACCGAAGCCCAGGCCTCGGCGGCCTGAATCGCAGGACGCCAGATCGGCACCCGGCGTCCGCGGTCCTCGCTCTCTGCTTTCCGCAGCGGATCGAACGAATCGCCCGACTCGATCGTCGAGGCCAGGGCCCGGTGGGGCGTCGCCACGACTGCATAAATCACCATCTATTTGTCCATAAAATCGCCGAACCTTCCCTCGCCTCGTCAAAGGCCTCGACAGATCGGCGAGCTTCGACGCTAGATATGGGGTCGGCAGCGTTCTCGGCCTTCCTCCCAGGACTTGGTCCGCCGGAGCTTTCGGGTCAGATTCGGTGACAGCGACCTACAATTTCGAGCGCATCAGCCTGCTGATCGCCGATCCGAGCAGGTACATGCGGAGCCTGTTCCTGGGCCTGGCCCGGAGCTATGGCTTCCGCTCGATCCTCGAGGCCGCCGACGGCGCGGTGGCGCTCGACCGGCTGCGCGAGCACCACGTCGACATCGTGCTGGTCGACGGGTCGATGACGCCGATGGACGGTTTCGAGTTCACCAAGACCGTCCGGACCTCACCCGAGATCCCCAATCCCTTTGTGCCGGTGATCATGGTCTCGGCCCACACCGAGCTGGGCCAGGTCAGGCGAGCGCGGGACTCCGGCGTCACCGAGTTCCTGGCGAAGCCGATCTCGGCCAAGACCCTGCTGGTCCGGCTCTGCTCGGTGATCGACAATCAGCGCGCCTTCGTCCGCGCGGCCAAATTCATCGGCCCCGACCGGCGGCGCCATACGGACCAGGCCTTCCAGGGGCAGGAGCGGCGCGGCGTGCCGCGACCGGCCAAGCCGGTGGTCGCGGAGGTGCCGCCGCATCCGGAGGGGCTGCCTTCCGGCGGCGCGCTCGATCGCAAAGACATCAAGGCGCTCCTCGAGGACGACGACGGCAAGAACGCTGTATAGATCGGAACCGGAATGGCGACCAAGGACGACAAGAAGACCGAAGGCGAGGCGGCGAAGGCCGAGGTGTTCACGCCTCCCAACCTCCTGAAGATCCGCGCCTCCGTCCCGGGCGGCAAGACGCTGGACGAGATGGTCGCGGCGGGAAGCCAGGTGATCGCCAGCGTCGCCAAGGGCTACGCCGACGTGGCCCATGCCGATATCAACGAGATCGACAGCATCGCGGCAGCGATGCGGAAGGCGCCGGAGAAGTCCGACGAATTCCGCCCCGAGTTGATGCGGGTCGGCCTCAACCTCAAGGGCCAGGCCGGAACCATGGGCTATCCGCTCCTGACCGAAGTCGCCACCTTGCTCACCGACTTCCTCGACGACATGAGAAAAGCCAACCGCAAGCTCGCCGACGATCCGAAGACGGCGCTGCCGGCCGTCCAGCTTCATGTCGAGGCGCTGCGCCTGTTGATGGCGAAGGACGTCAAGGGCAAGGGCGGCCCGACCGAGCGCGCGCTGATCGACGGCTTGAAGCGTATGGTCGCCAAGGCGCTGCCGGCGAAGCCGGCGTAAGGGGCTGACACGAGGCCGCAGGCCTACGAAAAGGAAAGCTGCGCGTCGACTCCGGCGAACGGCGCACGTAGTCCGGTGGCGTCTTCTTCCAGCAAGCCTGCCGCCTCCAGGGCGCGCACGTCGCCATGGACCCGCTTGTAGTCCCGCCCCAGTTCACGGGCAACCGCCGCGATCGACAGGTTCGGCTGGCGGCGTATGAAGCGCACCAGTTCGATCCGTTTCGGCGACAGCGTCGCCATCAGCCCTTCCAAGCTTTCGAACGACAAGTGCTCTTCGCGCACCTGCTCGCCGCGCTCCGCCCGTCGCCAGGCATCGACGAACCGTTGCCCGGATGCGACCAGATTTTCGACGTGGACCTGCACTCTCCGTCGCTTTGTCATCGTTTGCTCCTCGCGTTCTCGACATCCGCCAGGAAGTCCGCGATCAGTCTGTCCGGCGAAGTGAAACGATAGGCCGACTCCCGCCCTCGAAGATGACGGTGATCGCCCTTTCCCCGCTCGTTGTCGTAGCCCACGATCCTCTTGCCGTCCTTGCCGAAATAGAGGCGGTACTTGAACCCGTGACCGCTACCAATGACGGGCTGGGGCAACCGCCAGATCACCATCTCAACGATTGCGCCATCGTCCAATCTGTACTTCAGGCGAAAAACCAGAGCCGCCTTCATATGGCATATAATGCCATATTCAGCGCTATGGCATCAAGCGCCATAGAAAATTTGAGCTGATCGGCCTCATGCTGAAGCAGGCCGTCAATCCCGCCATCAATATGAATCACCGTTCCACGGCGCCCAGCGTCTCTTCGAGAAAGCGCAGCGCCTTCACGAACGCATCGCGGCGGGCGACGCCCTGGGCTTGCAACGTTCCGCCGGTCTTGCACGACCATTCGGCGCTGGAATAGCCATCGTCGGCGAGCTGGTGGCCTGCCTCAGGATAGATCAGCATCTCTGTCAGAAGCTCCGCCTCGGCCCGGTGCTTAGCGATGGCCCGAGCCATGTCGGCCGCCGGCCAGATTTCATCGTCTTCGCCGGCGATCAACATCAACGGTTGGCGGTAGGACTCGATTGGGATGCGCGCCAGCTCGGCCTCCCTTGGATGCGCCGCGCGACCGCGAACGAGGTTCTCAAAGATGCTGCCGGTATCGACGGTCGGTGTGTAGGGCAGCGGCGCTCCCTGCCAGGAGAAGGATGACGTCTCCACGTGGACCGTCGCTCCTTCATCCCAGCCTTCCCAGACCACGTCGGTCGGTGCGACGGCGACGACGCTCTTGATCCAGGAAAACTTCGTCGCTGCGATCAATGCGAACTCCGCGCCTTTCGAGCCGCCCCAGATACCGACATGGTCGGGGTCGACTTCGGACTGTTCGCAGAGCCACTCATATGCGGCCTGTAGGCGATCGACTGGAATCTCCTGGAATGCCGTAGGCAGTCCGGCGATCGGCGTTTCCAGCGTCGGCGGCGAGTAATAGGGAAATCCTAGTACTGCATAGCCCCGCGATGCCAGCTTAGCGGCGTGGTAATGACCGGCCCCGTCGCCGCCGTCCGATCCGCTGAGGCCGATGATTGTCGGTCGTCGCTTTACCCCAGGCAGTGCGGCGAGAAACGCGCCGGGGAACGGTGCCGGCCGCTTGACGACATCGCGTCCCGTTCCCGGCAGCTTCAGCACCGCGGTCGCGCGTGCCGACCCGGCGACGACCTCGATCCGCACCACGCGGTGCGGCGGGGTGTCAGCATCGCAGGCACCGGCACCGGTCATCGACCAGAAGAGCCCCGCCGGATGGACCCCGGCATAGGACCCGCGCACCGGCGCATCACGGGAAAGATCGACGCATCCCGCCGCATCGGCGCGGAAGACCGCCTCGGAGCGGAGCATCTTCTTGTCGTCCCAGAACCGGCTAACGCCGATGACCGTCACCTCGGCTCCCGGTGCCGCGCCGGAAATTCGGATGTCGATGTGGTCGCCTGCCAGGACTTCGCCGGAGGGATCGAGCGTGAGTGTGAGCACGGCACTCATGCCGTCACGATGGCCGGCGGCGCTCATCGCTGTCAACGCGCTGGTGTCCAGCCCATCGCATCGGTCGCGGCGGGCTGGCGCGACCTTCGCCCCGAGCGCTGCTTACCTCACGCGATCGCGTCGTATGCGGCGATCGCGGCGGTGTTGACGAGGTCGGAGACGGTCGCCCCCATCTGCACGATCTGCGCGGGCTTCGAGAGCCCGATGATCAGCGGCCCGACGACGGTGGCGCCGCCGAGGTGCTGCATCAGATTGTAGGCGACGTTGGCGGTGTGCAGCGCCGGCATGATCAGGACGTTGGCCGGCGCGGTGAGCCGGCAGAACGGGTAGAGCTTCCGCAAGTCATCGTCGAGCGCCACGTCGGCCGACATCTCGCCATCGTACTCGAAGTCGACCTTCCGCGAATCCAGCACCTGGACCGCCTCGCGGACGCGCTGCGCCTTCTCGCGTGGCGGGTTGCCGAAGTTGGAGAACGAAAGAAGCGCGACGCGCGGCTCGTGGCCCATCTGGCGCGCCTTGGCGGCGGTCTGGATGGCGATGTCGGCCAGCTCGTCGGGCGTCGGCAGCTCGTGCACGTTGGTGTCGGACATGAACACGGTGCGGCCGCGGGTGATGACGATCGAGATCGCGAAGATGCGGCTGCCGGGCTTGGCGTCGATCACCCGCTCGATGTCCTGAAAGCAGGTCCAGAAGTTCCGCGTGGTCCCGGTGACCATGGCGTCGGCGTGGCCGAGCGCCACCATGCAGGCGCCGAAGACGTTGCGGTCCTGGTTGACCATGCGCTGGCAGTCGCGGGCGAGGTAGCCCTTGCGCTGCAGGCGCTTGAACAGGAAGTCGGTATAGGTCTGGTTGTGGCCGGAGAGCCTGGCGTTGTGGATCTCGATGCCGGCGCCGTCGATGCCGGCGGCGGTCATCGTCTGGCCGATGCGCTCGTCGCGGCCGATCAGCACGGGCTCGCCGAATCCCGCGTTGCGGAAGGCGATGGCGGCGCGGATGACGCGTTCCTCCTCGCCCTCGGCGAAGACCACGCGCTTGGGATTGGCGGTAACTTTCTCGAGGATGCCCTGGAGGCTGGCCGCGGTCGGATCGAGGCGACCGGAGAGCTTCCGGCGATATGCGCGCATGTCGGTGATCGGCTTCCGGGCGACGCCTGAGTCCATCGCCGCCTGGGCGACCGCCGAGGAGACGCCGGCGATCAGGCGCGGATCGAAAGGTGTCGGGATCAGGTAGTTCGGTCCGTATTTGAGCTTGCGCCCGGAGTACGAGCGCGCCACCTCGTCCGGCACGTCCTCGCGGGCGAGCTCGGCCAGCGCCTTGGCGGCGGCGATCTTCATCGGCTCGTTGATGGTGCGCGCGCGGACGTCGAGGGCGCCGCGGAAGATATAGGGAAATCCAAGCACGTTGTTGACCTGGTTCGGATAGTCCGAGCGGCCGGTGGCGACGATCGCATCGGAGCGGACGGCGCGCACGTCCTCCGGCGTGATCTCCGGATCGGGATTGGCCATGGCGAAGATGATCGGCTTTGCCGCCATCGACTTGACCATCGCCTGGCTAATCGCGCCCTTGGCCGAGAGGCCGAAGACGACGTCGGCGCCCTTCATCGCGTCTTCCAGGCTCCGGGCCTTGGTCGGCACCGCATGCGCCGACTTCCATTGGTTCATGCCGTCGGTGCGGCCCTGATAGACCACGCCCTTGGTGTCGCAGATGATCGCCGCGTCGTGGGGCAGGCCCATCGCCTTCAAGAGCTCGATGCAGGCGATCGAGGCGGCGCCGGCGCCGTTCACCACCATCCTGATCGAGCGCAGGCTGCGCCCGGTGATATCGAGCGCGTTCAAGAGCCCGGCGGCGGCGACGATGGCGGTACCGTGCTGGTCGTCGTGGAAGACCGGGATGTCGAGCAGCTCGCGCAGGCGCTGCTCGATGATGAAGCACTCCGGCGCCTTGATGTCCTCGAGATTGATCCCGCCCCAGGTCGGCCCGAGGTAGCGCACGCAGTTGACGAACTGATCGACGTCCTTGGTGTCGACCTCGAGGTCGATGCCGTCGATGTCGGCGAAGCGCTTGAACAGGACGGCCTTGCCCTCCATCACCGGCTTGGCGCCGAGGGGGCCGAGATCGCCCAGGCCGAGGACGGCGGTGCCGTTGGAGATGACGGCCACCAGGTTGCCCTTGGCGGTGTAGTCGTAGACCTTGTCCGGATCCTTGTGGATATGCAGGCAGGGCCAGGCCACCCCTGGCGAGTAGGCCAGCGACAGGTCGCGCTGGGTGGTCAGCGGCTTGGTCGGCGTGATCTCGATCTTGCCGGGGCGGCCGCTGGCGTGCAGCTCGAGCGCCTCCGCCTCGGTCACGCGGCCTTCGGAATTCATGAACGTTTCCCCCGGGGAGTGCTTCTTGGTTTTAGGTGCGCATTGTGGGGGAACCCGGCAGCGAGCGCAAATCGCCTCCCTCGCGAAATGTTCGTTTCGCCAAGCCTTGCAACGGTTTCGCCTTGGGGGCACGGCACGGCACGGGCGGGCGGATCCGTGGCCCAATTGGCCCACTCAATCTATACTGGCGAAAGATCGATGGAGGGCTAGGCTATGAGGTCGGCATCTCTCGTTTTGCTCGCATCGGTATTGGCGCTGGGCGGGTGCGGAGAACTCAAATCGCAGTTCCTCGCCGGGCACCCCTGTGCGGTAGCGGTCATGGCAGGCACGCCCTACGACATGAACGATCCAGGCTGGCTCACCTCCGACTTCAAGCAGAATCGCGACGTCTGCGCCTACAAGTTCTTCGCCGGATTCTTCACCGCCGGCTACAACACGGAGATCGGCGTCACGATGTCCGGTGACGATCCGCACCTGCGGGTCCTGCAGGAGTTCAAGAAGCAGCAGGGGCTGGATTCAACCAGCTTCATGAATGCCGAGACGCTCGCGAAGCTGGACGACCTGATCGCGAGCCTCGAGCCCAAGATCGCCGCGCTCGCGGCCAAGTTCCCGTTCATCGACCGTATGCAGGTCATGCACCCGAACGACGTCTCGAAGGAGACGGTTGCAGCCATCCATGCGCTCCCTTTCTCGGTGCTGCCGCCCAAATTCGCAATGTCGCTCGACGAGACGATCTTCTGCGTCGTCGTGCAATGCGTCGGCAGCCTCCAGGATGCGGAGGGCAACGCGCTGGTGAGCACGCCGCTCGCCCCGGATGTCGACTATCGCTTCGTCGGCGCCTATTTCGATCCGAAGGTCGCCAACAGCCGCCTGCCAAGCGCCTCGGTGTCCGTCGGCGCGGTGCTGCACGAATTCGCGCACTACATCGACGGGCAGGGAACCAAGTTCCCCGCCTTTCCGGTCAAGGCCTCCGTCGACACCAACACGTTCTACATATTCAACTACTTCCACCCAAAAGATAGCGGCTCCTGCGCGCCACGGTCGACCGACGACCCGATGGCCTGGATCAGCTTCTACGGCTTCTCCGGCGATACCAGCAATGAGTGCGATCCCGGCCAATCGCATGTCTCGGAGGAATGGGCGGAGTCTTTCGCCGCCTACGTCGCGGCCGGCAAGCGGTTCAACGCGGCGCGCCAATCGCGAACTCAGATCGATCGCAAGTACATCATGCTGAAGCACATTCTCGACCAGCGCGAGTACGACTCCGATGTGATCTCCGGCACGCATAGCGGCTGCACCGACGTGCCCAACCCGCTGCACCTTCAGCCGGGCTATCTCAGCTGCAGCGAGAGCTACGTCTTCAACTGGACGCTGCCGACCAAGTGACGATGCCGGTCAGGTGAGACGCTTGAGGAGGCGGCGCCAGCCGCGCGCCGGCCGCCGCGCAACCTCTTCGTCGTCGACCAGGAGGCCGGCGAGCACGACCGTGCCGTTCTCGGTACGCCTGGCCACCAGGGTCGCCGGGCCGAGGCCCAGGTGGTCGCCGATCTGCGGGCGGTCCTCGAAACGGGCGGCGAAGTACTCGGCGATGGTCTCCTCCGCCCGCTCGCCCTCCGGCAGCGGGATGCCGTAGAGCCGGCAGACCTGGCCCAGCAGCGCCGATCCCTCGAGCTGGAACTCGCCCGAGGCCTGGCGGTCGCGCTCGGCCTCGGTCGAGGGCGTAAACAGCTGGTCGAGCCGCTGCACTTTCCGTAAGGGCACCAGGAAGTAGGCGTAGTCGCGCTCGACCAGGCGCCCGGCCTCGGTCGGCTCGAGGATGGTGTCGCCGCGGATCACCAGCACCGGCTTCGCCCAATCGGGCACGCGGCCCTGGGCGAGGACGGCGGAGTCGGCCTGGACCGGGTATCCCACCAGCTCCTGCTTCAACTGTCCGGGCAGGTCGATCTCGATGCGCTTGGGCTCCGGCGCCGTCCGCGGCAGCGCGAGGCCGAGGCGGAGCGCCACCGGCCGGATGGTCCAGCCCTGGACCACCAGCGAGATCAGGACGACGAAAAAGCCGACATTGAAGTAGACGCTGGCATTCGGCACCTCGGCCAGGACCGGAATCGAGGCGAGGAAGACGCCGACGGCACCGCGAAGCCCGACCCAGCCGACGAAGGCGACCTCCTTCGCCGTGTAGCCGAAAGGAAAGAGGCAGAGCGCCGCCGCCACCGGCCGGCCGACCAGCATGAGGAAGACGGCGATGGCGATGCCGGGGAACGCGTGCGTCACCAGCTCGTGCGGCGTCACCAGCAATCCTAAGACCAGGAACATGACGATCTGGCAGAGCCAGGTGATCGCGTCGTGGAAAGACAAGACGCTGGCGAAGGCGCGGACCGGCCGGTTGCCGACCACGAGGCCGGCGAGATAGACCGCAAGGAAGCCCGAGCCGTGGACGACCGAGGCCAGCGCATAGATCGCGATCGCGCTCGCCACCACGAAGATCGGGTGGAGACCGTGCGGCAGATCGGCCCGGTTGGTCATCCAGACGACGGCGCGGCCGCCGGCGTATCCGAGCGCACCGCCGATCAGGAAGGCGCGCGCCAGCTCGGCGAAGACCTTCAGGTCCGCATCGCCCTTGCCGACGGTCAGGATGTTGACCAGCAGAAGCGTAAGAAAAACCGCGACCGGATCGTTGGTGCTGGACTCGACCTCGATCGTCGCGGTCACCCGCTGGCGGAGCTCGAGCCCGCCCGAGCGCAAGAGGAAGAAGACCGCGGCGGCGTCGGTCGAGGCGACCACGGAGCCCAAGAGCATTCCCTCGAGCCAGGAAAGGTCGAGCACCAGCAACGCCGCGGCGCCGGTCAAGGTCGCGGTGATGATGACGCCGACGGTGGCGAGGATCAGCGACGGCGTCAGAGCGCCGCGCACGCCGGCGAGCTTGGTCCGAAGACCGCCGTCGAAAAGGATGACGGCGAGCGACAGGGAGCCCACGAGGTAGGTCGCCTCGTAGTCGTCGAACGCGACCCCGCCCGGCCCGTCCACGCCGGCCAGCATGCCGATCACCAGGAAGACCAGCAGCAGGGGGGCGCCGAAACGCTTGGCGATCAGGCTCGAGAGAATGCCGGCCAGCACCAGGGCCGCGCCGGAGAGAAGCACGAGGTTGAGGAGCTCCAGGCTCGCCATGACGGAGCTATGACACGGAGGCGTGTTTCCGGTAAACCTCCGATCCATGCCGATGGATCAGAACCAGCCTGCTCCCGTGCCGACCGATGCCCCCTCGGGCATGGCGCAGTACATGCGGACTATCGACGAGCGTCGCGAGGCCATCGCTCTCGCCACGCCAGCCAAACGTAAAGCGGAACTCGGCCAATTCATGACCCCCGGCGTCATCGCCACATTCATGGCCGGAATGTTTACTCCCCTGAGAAAGAAGAAAATTCGACTGCTCGACGCCGGAGCAGGCATCGGCTCATTGACCGCCGCCTTCGCGGACCGCGCGGCGCGCGAAGAAGCCGCATCCCTCCAATGCGAGGCGTGGGAGATCGACAGTCAACTCCACGAGCCTCTACAAGACACGCTTGATGCGTGCGCGGGGGCGATGCGCGCTGCGGGCGGGAAGTTCGAATCGGCTATCCAACCCGGTGACTTCATCGTTTCGTTCTCCGGACTCTTCGCTCCGGACAAGATGGCGAGCCCGACGCACGCAATACTCAATCCACCGTATAGGAAAATCCACTCGGCATCGGCGCATCGCCAAGCGCTGCGCAACTACGGCGTCGAGACTGCTAACCTATATTCCGCCTTTGTGGCCCTAGCCTTAAAGGCCTTGGCCGACGAGGGCAAGCTTGTCGCCATCACCCCGCGCAGCTTTTGCAATGGAACTTACTTCCGCCCATTTCGCGAACTCTTGCTCCACAAGACAGCGCTCGTACAAATTCATTTGTTCGAATCGAGAGTGCATGCCTTTAAAGCCGACGAGGTGCTCCAAGAAAATGTGATCTTCCATCTCGTCAAAGGCCAAAGTCAGGGATTGGTCACCTTGTCTTCGAGCTGCGACGCCACCTTCTCAGAGGTGTCGAGCAAGACGATTCCCTTCGAGGAAATTGTTTCCCCAACTGACAAGGAGAAAATATTCCATCTCGTACCCGGAGAGGATAGTGCCGCGACGATCAAGGGGATGAGCAGATACAGCAACAAACTCGAAAACATAGGGCTTGGCGTTAGCACCGGCCCAGTCGTTGATTTCCGACTACGCGACCATTTGAGGGCTGTGCCGGGGGAAGGTATCGCTCCGATGGTCTACGCACACCACTTCGACGGCGGCTTTGTTGCCCACCCCAAGCTGGACGCCAAAAAGCCCAACTACATCGCGCTCAACGATGAGACCAATAAGTGGATGATGCCGACAGGCTTCTATGTCTGCGTTAGGCGCCTCTCTTCAAAGGAAGAAAAACGCCGCATCGTCCCGGCGGTCTTCGATCCGGCCAAAGTCGCGGGTCCGATTATAGGTTTCGACAATCACATTAATGTCTTTCATCAGGCAAAGAAGGGGATGCCAAAAGAAATAGCAAAGGGCCTTGCTGTCTACCTCGGCTCGACATTCGCTGACCGGTGGCTGCGCCGATTCAGCGGTCACACTCAAGTCAACGCGGGTGACTTGCGCGCGATGCGCTACCCCGACTTGGCGACACTGAAAGAGTGGGGCGAGAAGGTCGGCGACAATCTCCCAACCCAAGAAAAAATTGACCAAATTGTGGGAGGTATAGATGAGCAAGATTGACGAAGCCAAAAGCATCATCGCGGCTCTCGGATTCCCGAGGGCACAACAAAATGAACGGTCGGCATTGAGCCTTCTTGCCCTCGTCCAACTCCAAGAAGGTGGGAGCTGGCGCGACTTGAAGGAGCCATTGCTCGGCGTTAGGGCGATCCTCGACTTTTGCCGCAACGATTACAAAAAACCCTATGCCGAAAACTCGCGTGAGAGCTTCCGCAAAGAGACATTGCACCAATTCGTCTCCGGAGGTTTGGCCCTTCAAAACCCAGACGAGCCAGGCCGCCCACCGAACAGTCCCAAATGGTGTTATCAGATATTGCCACAAGCCAAGGCCTTGCTTCAAAAATTCGGGACGCCTCAATGGGAAAAGGCCCTTGAAAGGTATATGGCCGAGATTGGCTCACTTGCGGAGAGATACCGCAAGGAGCGCGACTTGAACCTCGTACCATGCCATTTGCCCGACGGGGGGATCTTCGAGATGTCTCCCGGCGGCCATAGCGAACTGATCCGCGATATCGTCGAGCAGTTCGCGCCCCGCTTTGCCCCCGGAGCCACAGTCCTCTACGTCGGCGATACCGGCAATAAAGGGGTCATACATGATGACCGCTTTTTGGCGAAGCTCGGAATTGATGCCCACGAGCGCGGGAAAATGCCGGATGCCATCCTCTACCTCGAAGATAAAAACTGGCTTTTCCTCATTGAAAGCGTGACCAGCGTTGGTCCCGTCGATGGAAAGCGGCACGCCGAATTGACGCAACTTTTCGGCAAATCCTCTCCTAGTACCCGGAATCACTGATCCGCGAAATGGGCTTTGAGGCGCTTTTGATGGACCTTGGATTTGGTCCATGCAAAGGGTTTTGCGGTGTCGTTGTATGCGGTGATGAAGGCGTTGATGTGAGCCTTGAGTTCGACGAGCGAGTTGA
>SHVZ01000048.1 GCA_009694025.1 Alphaproteobacteria bacterium
AGGCCTTCCTGCGAAAAACTGCCGCTCGCACCCGCGACGCTCTCTGGGAAGCCATCGCAAACGCCATCGAACTCTTCACGGCGACAGACTGCGCCAACTTCTTCACAAACTCAGGCTACGAGCCAGAATGATCGGAAAACGCTCTAGAGCGGCCTCACGCCCTCGTGACGGCGGCGGCCGCCGCCGATCACCGACAATGCCGGTCGACGAAAACACGGGAGGACTGGGCATGCGCGGACTGATCTCGATGGTGGCGGCGCTGGCGATCGCGACGCCGGTGCTGGCTCACACCGACAACGACGACGACCACGACACCTGGACCGTCGTCCAGCAGCAGCAGCAGGAGGCGCAGACCGCCGCGCCGGTGCGCGAAATCTCGCGCATCGCCGGCGAGGTCTATCGCTTCCGCAACAACTTCCACTTCTCGGTCTTCGCAGTGACGCCGGCGGGCGTGATCGTCACCGATCCGATCGACGCCGAAGCGGCGAAATGGCTGAAAGCCGAGATCGCGCAACGCTGGAACCGGCCGATCAAGTATCTGGTCTACAGCCACGACCACCGCGACCACATCGCCGGCGGCGAGGTCTTCGCCGACACCGCGACCGTGGTGGCGCACCGGCGGGCGAAGGAGGCGATCGTCGAGGAGAAGCGGCCGACCGCCGTGCCGCAATTGACCTTCGACGACACCATGACGATCGAGCTCGGCGGCACCGTGCTCGAGCTCAGCTTCGTCGGCAGGAACCATTCCGACAACTCGCTGGTCATGCGCTTCCCCAGGGAGCGCATCCTGTTCGCGGTCGACTTCATCCCGGTCAAGGCGATGCCGTTCCGCGACTTCCCGGACGGCTACCTGCAGGAATGGATCGACTCCTTGAAGCGGGTCGAGGCGATGGACTTCGACGTACTCGCGCCCGGCCACGGCCCGCTCGGCAACAAGGGCGACGTCGTCGCCTACCGAAACCTCATGGAGGAGCTTCGCGCCGAGGTCACGGCGCTGTCCCGCCAGGGAAAATCGCTGGACGAGATCAAGAAGACGGTGACGCTGGCGAAGTACAAGGACTGGTCGGGCTACGAGCAGATGCGCGAGCTCAACGTCGAGGGCATGCACCGGATGGTGCAGGGGACGCGGCGGCCGAACTGACCTATTCGAACGTCACCAGCTCCCGCGCCTTGGCCCGGTCGTATCCGAGCGAGGCGTTGAGGAGCTGGAGCGTATAGGCCTGCCGGGCGGTGCCGCGGCGGAGTTCGGCGACGCTCATCTCCTCGACGATGCGCCCGGCGTTCATCACCGCGAGGCGAGCGCACATGTGGGCGACCACCGCCAGGTTGTGGGTGACCAGGATGAAGGTGAGGCCGCGCTCGCGCTTCAAGCGCTGCAACAGGTTCAGGATCTCCGCCTGCACGGAGACGTCGAGCGACGAGGTCGGCTCGTCCAGCAGCAGCACCTTGGGCTCGAGCACCAGCGCGCGTGCGATGGCGACGCGCTGGCGCTGGCCGCCGGAGAGCTGATGCGGATAGCGGAAACGGAAGGCCGGTCCGAGGCCGACCTCGGCCAGCGCCGTCTCGATCCGCCGGTCGACCTCGCCCATGCCGTGGATCGCCAGCGGCTCGGCAAGCGTCCGGTCTACGGTGTGGCGAGGATGGAGCGAGCCGTAGGGGTCCTGGAAGACCATCTGGACCAGCTTGTGGAAGGCTTTGCTGCGCTTCCGCCCGAGCGTCTGGTCGTCGACCCGCAGGGTCCCGGTCCAGTCCGGATTGAGGCCGGAGAGCGCGCGGAGCACGGTCGACTTGCCGGAGCCGGACTCGCCGACCAGGCCGAAGGTCTCGCCCGTGTCGACGTGAAATGAGATGCCGCGGACGGCATGGATCGCCGCAGCGCCCTCGCCGAAGGTGACATCGAGGGTCTCGACCTCGATCATCCGACCATCTCTCCGTCGACGACCACCGCGCCGTCGCGCCAGGCGGGATCCCGGGACAGGACGGAGAGCTCACCGACCGGCCGGTCGATACGCGGCAGCGAGGCCAGCAGGCCCCGCGTGTAGGGATGCCTGGCGCTCTGCAGCTCGGCCGCCCGGCAGGTCTCGACGATCCTCCCCGCATACATGATCACCACCCGGTCGCAGAAGCTCGCCACCAGATTGAGATCATGGCTGATGAACATCAGCCCCATGCCCCTTTGGGTGACGAGGTCGTCGAGGATCGCCAGCACCTGCATCTGCACGGTGACGTCGAGGGCCGAGGTCGGCTCGTCGGCGATCAGGAGATCGGGATCGGGGATCAGCATCATGGCGATCATGACCCGCTGGCCCATGCCGCCCGAGACCTCGTGCGGGTAGAGGCCGTAGACCCGCTCGGGGTCGCGGATCTTGACCGCCGCCAGCATCTCGAGCGTGCGCTCGCGCGCCTGGGCGGCGACGACTTTGTGGTGGACCAGATAGGCCTCGGCGATCTGGTCGCCGACGGTCATCACCGGGTTGAGCGAGAACTTCGGGTCCTGCATCACCATGGCGATCCGGCGTCCGCGGACCTCGCGCATGGCGACCTCATCCAGGGCCTGGAGGTCGGTCCCGTCGAAGACGATCCGCTTCGCCCTGACCTCGCCCGGCGGCCGGATCAGGCGGAGGACCGAGCGCCCGGCCATGGTCTTGCCCGAGCCGCTTTCCCCGACGATGCCGAGCTTCTCGCGGCCAACCTCGAAGGAGATCCCGCGAACCGCCTCGACCACGCCCTTCGGGGTGTGGAACCGGACATGGAGGCCCTCGACCGATAGCAGAGGCAGGCTCATGAGCTCTTGGGATCGAGGACGTCGCGGAGCCCGTCGCCGAGCAGGTTGAAGCCCAAGCTGACGGTGAAGATGGCGAGGCCGGGAATGGTCGCGACCCACCAGAAGTCGAGGAGATAGCGCCGCCCGGTCGAGACCATGGCGCCCCATTCGGCGAGCGGCGGCTGGGCGCCGAGGCCGAGGAATCCCAAGCCCGCGGCAGTCAGGATGACGCCGGCCATGTCGAGGGTGACGCGCACGATCAGGGACGAGCTGCAGAGCGGCACCACGTGGCCGAGAATGATGCGGAGCCCCGATGCGCCCTGGAGACGGACCGCGGCGATGAAATCGCTGGAGCGGACGGTGAGCGTCTCGGCCCTGGCGATGCGCGCATAGGGGGGCCAGGCGGTGAGCGCGATCGCCAGCACGGCGTTCTCGATGCCCGGTCCCAGCGCCGCCACGAACGCCAGCGCCAGGATCAGACGCGGAAAAGCCAGGAACACGTCGGTCAAGCGCATCAGCACGACGTCGGCCCAGCCGCCGAAATATCCGGCGACGGTGCCGACCAGGAGCCCGACGGGCGCCGCGGTGACCGCCACCAGGACGACGATGTAAAGCGTGACCCTGGCGCCGTAGATGACGCGCGAGAGGATGTCGCGGCCGAACTCGTCGGTTCCGAACCAATGCTGCCAGCCCGGCTCGATGAAGCGCTGGGTCAGATCCTGGGCGATCGGCGATCGCGGCGCCAGCATCGGCGCGAGCGCCGCCACCACCACCAGCAGGACGACGATCAGGAGCCCCATCACCGTCAGCGGGTTCGAGGCGAGCGCCCGCCAGGAAAGATAGGCCTGGATGGCGCGCGCATGGTTGCGCGAGGTCGGGGTGTCGGCGGTGAGCCAGGTGCGGAGCGCGGTCATCTGGCTCTCGGATCGAACAGCCGGTAGAGAAGATCGGAGAGCAGGTTGATGCCGATGAAGATCATGCCCACCACCAAGGTGGCGCCGAGGACCGCGTTCATGTCGGCCGCGAGCAGCGAGTTGGTGAGGTAGAGGCCGAGGCCGGGCCAGGCGAACACCGTCTCGGTCAACACCGATCCCTCCAGCAGGTTGGCATAGGAGAGGGCGATCACCGTGATCAGCGGCACCATGACGTTGCCGAGCGCGTGGCGCCAGATGACACGCGCCTCGGAAAGGCCCTTGACCCGCGCCGTGGTCACGTACTCCTGGCGGAGCTGCTCGAGCATGAAGCTGCGGGTCATGCGGCTGATGTAGGCGAGCGAGAAGTATCCGAGCACCGCAGCCGGCAGGATCAGGTGGTGAAGGGCGTCGAAGAACACCTCCCACTCCCCCTGTAGGGCCGCGTCGAGCAGGATGACGCCGCTCCAGGACTCGACCACGTCGAGGTTGTGGAAACTGAGCCGGCCCGGTGCCGCGGCGATGCCGAGGATGCCGTAGAAAAGCAGCAGCCCCATCAGCCCCAGCCAGAAGACCGGCATCGAATAGCCGAAGAGGCCGAGCAGGCGGACGAGCTGGTCGGGCCAGCGGCCCTGGTTGACGGCGGCGACCACGCCCATCGGCACGCCGATGACGACGCCGAGGAACGTCGCCATCGTCGCCAGCTCGAGGGTCGCCGGGAATACGCGGATGATGTCGTCGACGACGGTGTGCGCGGTCAGCACCGACTTGCCGAGCTCGCCCCTCAGCACCTGCAGCACGTATCTGAAGAACTGCTCCCACAGCGGCAGGTGCAGCCCCATCTCGCGCCGGACCTGCTCGTAGGTCTCTTGCGAGGCGCGCTCGCCGACCACCGACAGGACGGGGTCGATCGGAACCACCCGGCCGATGAGGAAGGTGACGAGCAGGAGCCCGAGGAAGGTCATCAGCACCGTGCCGACGACCTTGGCCACCGCCCAGACGTGGCGCGACGGGAGGCCGAAGCCTCCCGTCGTCTTCGCCGTCGAGCCGGTCAAGCGGTCAGGACTTCTTGGCGGTCCAATAGTAGGCGCTGGAGACCGGGCCGCCGGTGTGGAAGCCCGTCACGTTCTTCCGAACGCCCGTCTGCAGAAGCTGCTGGTACATGATCACGAAGGGCGAGGCGCGCTGATGGTCGCGCTGGATGTCGCCGTACATCTCGGCGCGCTTCTTGCTGTCCTTCTCCTGGACCGCCGCGTCGGTGCGGAGCGTCATCTCCGGGATGCCGTAGGCGTTGCGCCACGCCAGCAGCCCGGTCAGCTTGGCGTCATCGGTGTTGTTCGGGTTGCGCGCGAAGGTGTCGGCGTTGGTGTGCGGGTCCGGATAGTCCGGCCCCCAGGATCCGATATACATGTCGTGGGTGCGGGCGCGGTACTTGGTGAGCGTCTGGCGGCCGTCGCCCGGGATGATCTCCATCTTGATTCCGGCCTTGGCGAAGGTCGACTGGATCGACTGCGACAGATCGGTCGTCGGGAAAGCCGATCGAACGTCCATGGTGACGTTGAAGCCGTTGGGATATCCCGCCTTGGCGAGCAACGCCTTCGCCTTGTCGACGTCGAGCCGGTAGGGCGCGTCGTCGATGGCGCCGAGGAAGGTGCGCGGCAGGAACGACTGATGCACCACGGCACGGCCGCGCACGATGGTCGAGCGGATGCCGTCATAGTCGACCAGGTGCTTCATCGCCTCGATCACCTCCGGCTTGGCGAGGATCGGGTTCTTCATGTTGAGGCTGAAGTAGGTGATGCGGCCCTTGAGGTCGTCCTGGATCTTGAGATTGGCGTCCTTGGCGACCGCCGCGACGTCGTCCGGGCTGAGATCGCGGGCGACGTCGACGTCGCCCTTGATCAGCAGGAGCCGCTGCGAGGCGGTCTCGGCGACGTGGCGGACGATGACGCGCCTCAGCGATGCGTTGCCCTGCCAGGAGCCGTCGGCCCTCTCGAGAGTGTATCCGTCCGCGGCCTTCCAGTTCACCAGCTTGTAGGGGCCGGAGGCGGCGGAGTGGGTCTTCAGCCACTCATAGCCGAAGTCGCCGTCCTTCTGGTTCGCCATGGCGACCTTCATGTCGACGACGGAGGTCACGGTCGCCGTCATGCAGTTCAGCACCATCGAGGGCGCGAACGGCTTGTCGATGGTCAAGGTGACCTCGAACGGGCCGGTCTTGCGCACCCGCTGGTCGACCGCCTCCTTGGTCAGGCCGAACTGGTTCAGGATGAAGGCGGGTGTCTTGTTGAGCTTGACCGCGCGCGCCAGCGAGAACACCACGTCGTCGGCGGTCAGCGGATTGCCGGAGTGGAACTTGATGTTCTGGCGGATCTTGAAGACGTAGGTGAGGCCGTCGGCCGACACCGACCAGCTCTCGGCGACGCCCGGGACATAGCCCTTGTCGAGGGCGTTCGGATCGATCGACAGCAAGGTGTCGTAGACGTTGTTGGCGACGTCGCCGCCGGAGAACTCGAAGATCTCCGCCGGGTCGAGGCTGGTGATGTCGTCGATCGTGGCGGCGACCACCAGCGCATCCTTGGGTGTCGCGGCAAACGCGCCGACCGCGGTCGAAGCAAGCAACACCGTCGCCAAGGCGGCAGAGACCTTCATCATTTGGAACCTCCCAGCTAACGCGAGGGCGCCCCTTGGGCAGCCGATCGCCGATCATCGGCGCGGTCGTTTCCGGTTGTCAAGGAAATGGGCCGCGGCCGTTCAGGATAATCGTGTTTCTACAGCCACTTGAGGTGCCTCAACAGCCAGAGCTCGAACGGCAGCATGACGACGATGATGGCGCAGACCGCAGCGAACCCCCAGGGCTCGTCGTGCCAGGGGATGCCTTCGAGGTTCATGCCGTAGACGCCGGCGAGCAGCGTCGGCGGCAGCGCCATGGCGGTGATCGCGGTCAGCCGGTTCGAGGTCTGGGCGATCCGCTCGCTCACCAGCGCGGTCAGATCCTCGTGCAGGATCATCGTCCGGTCGCGGATCGAATCCAGGTCCTCGAGGAAGCGGAGCGTGCGGTCGGTGACCTCGCGGATGCGGACCTTGTCGCGCTTGGTGAGCCAGGTCGCGTCCTCGAGCTGAAGCCGGTAGAGCGCTTCGCGCTGCGGCGCCAGGTAGCGGCGGAGCTGGATCGCGTGGCGGCGGTAATCGCCAAGGCGGTCACGCACGACCGCCGTCTCCAGGTCGTCGAAGTTGTGGCTGAGCGCGTCGACGTCGTCCTCGAGATCGCCCACTACCTGCTCGACGTGGTGCATGATGCGGTCGGCAATGCGGGCGAAGAGCTCTCCCGGGCCGATCGGCCCCTTGCCCTTGATCAGCGCCTCGCGGATCTCGCGGAGCGCCATCAGATAGTGATCCTTGTCGCGGAGCGAGATCACCCGGCTGCGATCGATCCAGAGGCGCACCGGAACCAGATCCTCCGGATTTTCCCGGTCGTGCCGGTTGACGCCGCGGAGCACGATCAGGAGCGCGTCGTCGTAGTCCTCGACCCTCGGCCGGGCCTCCTCGGCGAGGAGGGCGTCGACCACCACCTGATCGATGCCGCTCTCCTCCGCCAGCCAGCGCCGGGCGTTCTCATCGTCGCGCTCGAGATGGAGCCAGAGGATGCCCTGCTCGGGCCGCCAGGCGCGGATGTCCTCCCAGCCGAGGTCACGGCAGGCGCCGAGTCCGTCGAGCAGGCTCGCGAACCTGAGCCCCGGGTGGATACCGTATTGCAGCTCGTTGGTCGGCATGCGCGAAGCCGCATCGAGGTTTCAGGTTGCCCGGACACTATCCTAGAATGCGATCCCTCTGTAACCGCGAAATACCCCCGGCGGAGTTTCACATGGACGTGCGCGACGGCTTCCTCGGATCGATCGGCAGGACGCCGCTGATCCGGCTCAAGCGGGCCTCGGAGGCGACCGGCTGCGAGATTCTGGGCAAGGCCGAGTTCCTGAACCCCGGCGGCTCGGTCAAGGACCGCGCCGCGCTCGCCATCGTCATGGACGCGGTCAAGCAGGGCCGGCTCAGGCCCGGCGGCACCATCGTCGAGGGCACCGCAGGCAACACCGGCATCGGCCTCGCCCTGGTCGGCAACGCGCTCGGCTACCGGACCGTCATCGTCATGCCGGAGACCCAGAGCCAGGAGAAGCAGGACTTCCTCAGGCTCTGCGGCGCCGACCTCAGGTTGGTGAAGGCGGTGCCCTACGCCGATCCTGGGAACTACGTCCGCTATTCCGAGACCCTCGCCAAGGAGCTGGCGGCGACCGAGCCCAACGGCGTCATCTGGGCCAACCAGTTCGACAACGTCGCCAACCGCGAGGGCCACCGCGCGACCACCGGCCCGGAGATCTTCGAGCAGACCTTCGGCAAGGTCGACGCCTTCACCTGCTCGGTCGGATCCGGCGGCACGATCGGCGGCGTCTCGCTCGCCCTCAAGGAGCGCAATCCCAAGATCAGGATCGTGCTCGCCGACCCGCTGGGATCGGCCCTCTACAACCACTATGCCCATGGCCAGCTCAAGGCCGAGGGCAGCTCGATCACCGAGGGCATCGGCCAGGGCCGCATCACCAAGAACCTGGAAGGTATCGCGATCGACGACTGGGAGCAGATCCCGGACGCCGAGGCGCTTCCGATCATCTTCGACCTGGTGCGCCTGGAGGGCCTGGTCCTCGGCGGCTCCTCGGGCATCAACATCGCCGCGGCGATCCGCATCGCCAAGAAGCTCGGCCCCGGGCACACCGTCGTCACCATTCTCGCCGACGGCGGCTCGCGCTATCAGTCGAAGCTGTTCAACCCGGCCTTTCTCGACCAGAAGGGTCTTCCCGTACCTCCCTGGCTGGAACGACGGAGCCGCTGAATGACCTACGCCAAGCCCGACGGCATCGTCGCGAGCGACTGGCTCGCGAAGCACCTTGACGACCCGAAGGTCAAGGTGATCGACGTCACCTACTTCCATCACTCCCTCAAACGCGACGCCAGAGCCGAGCACGCGGCGAAGCACATCCCGGGCGCCGTCCACTTCGACATCGACGACATCAAGACCGCCGGCGACCCGCGCCCGCACATGCTGCCCTCGCCAGAGGTCTTCGCCGCCAAGGTCGGCGCCCTCGGCATCGCCAACGGCGACAAGGTCGTCTGCTACGACATGATCGGACTGCAGACCGCCGCCCGCGCCTGGTGGATGTTCCGGATCTTCGGCCACGACAACGTCGCCGTGCTCGACGGCGGCCTGCCGAAATGGATCGCCGAGGGCCGTCCGGTCACGGACAAGCCGACCCAGATCAAGGCCGCCTCCTTCAAGGCGGGACTCCGGCCAGCCCTGGTCCGCACCCTCGACCAGCTGAGGGCCAACCTCGACTCCAAGAAGGAGCAAGTGGCCGACGCCCGCGCCGCCGGGCGCTTCCAGGGCACCGAGAAGGAGCTGTGGCCGGGGCGGCCCGGGCACATCCCGCGGTCCCGCAACCTCCCCTTCCCCGACCTGCTCGACCCCAAGGACAAGACCTTCCTTCCGGCCGAGGACATCAAGCGGAAGTTCCAGGCCTCCGGCCTCGACCTCGACCGGCCGATCGTGGCGAGCTGCGGGTCGGGCGTGACCGCCTGCGTCGTCGCCCTCGGCGCCTACCTCGTCGGCAAGGACGACATGCCGATCTATGACGGCTCCTGGTCGGAATGGGGCCTCCGCGAGGACGTGCCCGCCGCGACGGGGCCGGAATGACCGCATCCGGCCTCGAGATCCGTCCGATCGCCGACGGCGAGGAGGCGGCCGTGGCCGCGTTGTGGAAGGCGTGCAACCTCGTCGTCTCCTACAACGACCCCTTCGTCGACATCGCCCGCTGCCGGCGGAGCCCGGCCTCCGAGCTGTTCGTCGGCGCCAAGGAGGGCCGCATCGTCGCCACGGCGATGGCCGGCGAGGAAGGCCATCGCGGCTGGCTCTACTACGTCGCCGTCGATCCGGCCGAGCAGAGGCACGGCCATGGCCGCGCCCTCATCCGGCACGCCGAGGATTGGCTCAAGAGCCGGGGCATGCCCAAGGTCATGCTGCTGATCCGCGACACCAACACGCGCGTCCGCGACGTCTATGAGCGCCTGGGCTACACCTGCGAGCCGCGCCTGGTGATGGCGAAGTGGCTGGAGGGCGGGCCGGAGGTGCCGGCTCTGGTCCAGACCGTCACCTCGCTCGAGATGCTGAAGCGGCCGACCCGACCGCCGGCACCGACGCCGGCGCTCAAGCTGGCGCTGATGCGTCTCGATCCGCCGACCGTCTCCTTCTACCGCCACCTGTTCAACACCGTCGGCGGCGCCTGGACCTGGTACAGCCGGCGCTTCCTCGACGACGCGGCGCTGGCCAAGATCGTCCTCGATCCCAAGATCGAGATCACCGTCGCCTATGTCGGCGGCGTGCCGGCGGGCTATTTCGAGCTCGACCGCCGGATCGAGGGCGAGTGCGAGCTGGCCTTCTTCGGCCTGGTCCCGGACTTCATCGGCCGCGGCCTTGGCCGCTGGCTGCTCGAGAAGGCGATCGATGCCGCATGGTCGGCGCCGGGCGGGAGCCCTCCGGTCGGCCGGATCTGGGTCCACACCTGCAACCTCGACCACCCGCGCGCGCTCGGCAACTATCAGAAAGCCGGGTTCACGCCCTACAAACAGCACGAAGAGCCGGTGCGCGATCCTCGCCTCGTCGGGCTGCCCTGGCCGCCGGCGAAATCTGCCTGAGGCTGCGCCTCAGCCCGCCGCCTCCAGCGTCTCCTGGGCCTTGAGCCAGCGCGCTTCGGCCGCCGCGATCTTACGGGCGAGATCGGCACGGTGCCGGCCCAGCTCGGCGGCGCGGCCGCCGCCCGCGCGGTAGGCGCCGGAGTCGGCGAGCTCGGATTCGATCCTCGCCCGCTCCTTGTCGAGGCGCGCGATCTCGGCCTCGGCGTCCCGGGACTCCTTGCGAAGCGCCAGACGCCGGTCGCGGTCGAGCCGGTCGACCGCCGGCTTCGCCGCCTTCTCCGGCTTCGCCTTGGGCTCGCCCTTGGCCGCCCGCATCGCGCGGCGCTCCTGCTGGCGCTGGGCCAGCACGCGGGTCCTGTAGTCGTCGACGTCGCCCTCGAAGGGGCGGACCGTGCCGTCCTCGACCAGCCAGAGTCGGTCGGCGACCAGGCGGACCAGGTGCGGGTCGTGGCTCACCAGGACGACGGCGCCCGGGAAGTCGCCGATCGCCTCGATCAGCGATGTCCTCGCGTCCATATCCAGGTGGTTGGTCGGCTCGTCCAGGATCAGAAGCTGGGGTGCATCCAGGCTGATCAGACAGAAGACCAGGCGCGCCTTCTCGCCCCCGGAGAGGTTGGTGGCGATGGTGTTGACCTGGTCCTCGCCGAAGCCGAAGCGCCCAAGGCGCGCCCGCCACTGGGTCGCGGTCTCCTTCGGGCGCCGCTCGGCGATGTGCTCGAGCGGCGTCCGCGCCGGATCGAGGGCGTCGAGCTGGTGCTGGGCGAAGAAGCCGGATGTCAGCCGAGGCGCCCGGTAGACTTCGCCGGCCATCGCCTGAAGCTGGTTCGAGAGCAGCTTCGCCAGGGTCGACTTGCCGTTGCCGTTGGCGCCGAGGAGCGCGATGCGGTCGTCCGGGTCGAGGGCGAGGTCGAGGTTACGGAGTACCGCCTTGTCGCCGTAGCCGACCGAGACCCGGTCGAGGCGGAGCAGCGGCGGCGCCATCGCCGGCGGCTCCGGGAAGGCGAAGCTGGGCGCCCGCGCATCGACGGAGACGTAGACGGTCGCGAGCTTGGCGATGGCCTTGATCCGCGACTGGGCCTGGCGCGCCTTCGAGGCCTTGTAGCGGAAGCGGTCGACGAAGGACTGCATGTGCTTGCGCCGGGCGTCGATCTTCTCGGCTTCGGCCGAGAGCCGCCGGCGCTCCTCGGATAGGGCCTCGGCGAAGCGGTCGTAGTTGCCGGTGAACAGCCGGAGCTTGAGCCCATCGAGGTGTAGGATGTGGCCGGCCGATTCGTTCAGGAGCTCGCGGTCGTGGCTGACCAGCACCAGCGTCCCCGGATAGGAGGCGAGAAAGCCCTGCAGCCAGATCGTCGCCTCGAGGTCCAGGTGGTTGGTCGGCTCGTCGAGCAGGAGGAGATCGGGCTGACGGAAGAGCTGGGCCCCGAGGGCGACGCGCATCCGCCAGCCGCCGGAGAAGGTCTCGAGGGGGCGCTGCTGCGCCTCGTGGTCGAATCCCAAGCCGGCGAGGATGCGCGCGGCCTTGGCCGGGGCGGCATGGGCGTCGATCTCGGTCAGCCGCAGCTCGATCTCGCCGGCCCTAACCGGATCGGGGGAGGATTCGCGCTCGGCCAGCAGCGCCGCCCGCTCGGCGTCGGCGGCGAGCACATGCTCGATCGGGGTCTCGGCGCCGTCCGGCGCCTCCTGGGAGACGGCGCCGAGGCTCGCCCGCTGGGGCATGCGGATGGCGCCGTCGTCCGCCTGGGCCTCGCCCAGGATCAGGCGCAGCAGCGTCGACTTGCCGGTGCCGTTGCGGCCGACCAGGCCGACCCGGTGGCCGGCCGGAATGGCCGCCGAGGCGTTGTCGAAGAGCAGGCGCCCCTGCACCCGGTAGACGAGATTGTTGATGTGGAGCATGGTCGGCGCCCCTAATACACTCCCCATCGATGGCCGAGAAGACCTACAAGAAAGCCGAAGTCGAGAAGTTGCTCGATGCGCTCGAAGTGCACACTCGAGAGGTCGTCGCGGTCGCCGAGGCCGCCCACAAGAAGGCGGCGAAGAACAGCTTCAAGGCCTACCAGGCGTTTCGCAACAAATCGGGGGAGTTCGCGACCTTCTCGATCCTGATCGAGGGGCGCCTCAGCCATCTGGAGGGCGGGGCCGATCCGCGCCTCCAGGGGCACTTCGACGACCTGACCGCGCTCACCTACAAGCTCCTGATCAAGACCAGCATCCAGTTCCTGTGGGCGCTGGCGCAGCACACCGAGCTCCCTCTCGGGACCCGCGAGATCTTCGTCCAGGAGCTCCGGACGCTCTACGAGACCAGACGGACGTTGGCCGAACCCCGATATGAAAGCCGCCTCGACGAGGACGCCAAGCGCAAGCTGCACGTCGCCGAGGAGATCCTGACGGAGATCATCGACAAGGCCCCGAGCCTGTTGCAGTTCGGCACGCGATGACCTCGCCCCGCGCCAGGGGCGTGCTCCTGACCGTCGCCGCCGCCTGCGGGCTCAGCCTTGGCGGCCTCCTGGTGCGCCACGCCGACGCGTCGGCCTGGGAGATCGTGTTCTGGCGCTCGGCGACCATGAGCCTGGTGCTGGTCGCGTTCCTGGCGGGCCAGCACGGCTGGCACGTGCTCCGCGAGGTCCGGCGCACCGGTCGCGCCGGCCTTCTCTGCGGCGTCTTCCTCGCCGGCACCTTCTTCGGTTTCGTGATGGCGGTGCAGTCGACCACCGTCGCCAATACCGTGGTCATCATGTCGACGACGCCGTTCTTCGCCGCGGTGTTCGGCCGGCTGTTCCTCGGCGAGGCGGTCGGGCGGCGGACCTGGATCGCGCTCGCGGTCAGCGCCGTCGGCATCACCGTCATGTGCTGGGACGCGCTCGATACCGCGACCGGTCTCATCGGCAACCTCTACGCCCTCGGGCTTGCGCTCTGCTATGCCGGCCACCTGGTTACGCTCCGCGCCGTCGGCGGGAGGGTCGACATGGTGCCCTCGGTGCTGATCGCCGGGCTGATCGCCATCGTCGTGGCGCTGCCCTTCGCCTGGCCGCTCGCCACCAGCGCCCGCTCGATCACGGTCTCCGTCATCATGGGAACCGTGCAGGTCGGCCTGCCGCTGATCTTCTTGACCATGGCGGCGCGCTACCTCGCCGCCGCCGAGGTCGCCCTCCTCGCCATGCTGGAGGTGATCCTCGGCCCGCTCTGGGTCTGGCTCGTTCTCGGCGAGCAGCCGACCGCGCTGGCGCTGGCCGGCGGCGTGCTGGTGATCGGCGCGCTTCTCGGCAACACGCTTGCCTCCTTCGGCTTGCGCGAGCGGGTGGACCTGAGCAAAGTGGCGACCAAGGGAGGCGCCTCGGCATGAGTCTCGAATCGGTGACGGACGCCCTTCGGCAGCGCGCCGGCAGCGCGGCGAGCCTCGGCCACAAGGTCAAGTTCGCGGTCGGCGGCGGCGAGGTCGTCCATTGGGACGGCACGGCGACGCCGCCGGTCATCTCCAACGACGACGACGACGCCGACACCACCATCGCCATCAGCCTCGACGACATGGAAAAGCTCTTGTCGGGCGACCTCGACCCGACCTTCGCCTACGCCACCGGCAAGATCAAAGTCGAGGGCTCGGTCGGTGTCGCCCTCAAGATGGCCTCGCTGCTCGGCGACTGAGCCGATTCGCCACCAGGTCCTCGAAGGCGCGGACGGATTCGACCGTCCCCCATAGCCGCTTCGACCGTTCGGCGACGCGCCCCCTGGCGTCGGCCCGGAATCCTAAGTCGGTTCCCAGGCGCACCGCCTTGGCGACGTAGTCGTCGAGGGACGTTGCGACGAGGTCGTCGAGGCCCATGCGCCGGTAGAAGCCGTAGGTGAGACGCCCCCGGAGATAACGGGACGCCATCGTCACCACCGGCTGGCCGACGGCGAAGGCTTCGAGGCTGGTCTTGCCGCCGGAGAAGCCCGGCGTGTCCAGGACGACGTCGGCCAGCGCCTGGGCGCGGATGAAGTCGGCGCCCGACAGCCGGGGCAGGAAGCGGATGCGGTCGATGGCCCCGGCGAACCGGCACTCCAGCCGCTGGGCGATGCGGCGGCACCAGGGTCGGCGATGGCCCTCGACGAAATGCAGCACCGCCGCCTGGTCGCGGTCGAGGATCTCCGCCAGCACGCGGTCGAAG
The DNA here is from genome assembly GCA_009694025.1 of Alphaproteobacteria bacterium. Lineage (GTDB taxonomy): Bacteria > Pseudomonadota > Alphaproteobacteria > SHVZ01 > SHVZ01 > SHVZ01. The sequence continues at coordinate 14,550 of SHVZ01000048.1, forward strand.
CTCGGGTGCAGCTTGAACAGGCTTTGGGCGCAGAGGTAGGCCCGCCCATCGGCGGCAAGCCCGAGCCGGGAGCGTTCGGCGCCGGCGAGGTCGACCGTCTCCGGCTGCCAGTCGAGCAGCAGGAACGGCAGGCGCGCCAGCTCCTCCGTGTAGCCGGCTTCGGCGCCATCGCGCTCGAAGACGTCGGCCGACAGGAACAGGTCGATGGTGTCGAGGCCGGTGGTGACCGGATGACCCCAGGCGACCATCTGCAGCGGCGCGAGGCGGGCATGGGCGAGATAGTAGGTGAACGGATCCATGCCGACGTCGGTGTAGACGAGCGCATCGAGGCAGGCGCCGGCGAGGTGCTGACGCGCCGTGGGCAGATCCTCCGGCAGGGTCACCACCTCGTCGGCGCAGGCGGCGATCGCCTCGGCCACTGCATCCGTCGCCGGTCCGGCCCGGACGACCACGACCTGGAAACGGGCGCGGTCGATGCCGGCGTTCACCCTCTTGAACAGGTGCCCGATGGTGTGGTCGCGGAAATAGGCGGAGACGAAGCCCAAGCGCGGGCGGCCGTCATGGCGTCGGAGATCCGACCCGGCGAGCGACGGCGCGGCGTGCCGCCACAGGCGTGCGACCGCCTCCTGCAGCGGCCGGTCGTCCTCGTCGTGATAGGCCAAATGGAAACTGGTCCAATGGCCGTCGCCGAGCGGATCGTCGACGCGGATCGGGACCGCCGTCAGCGCCTCGACCCGACGCGCGAAGCGCCGCCGCCAGACGGTGATCTCCTCAGCCGAGCCGGGGATCGGTGGCAGCAGCGTCGCCTCCCGCAACCGCCACGCAGGACGCGGCTCGATGGCGAGAGCGGCGCGATAGAGCCCGGCGGCAGCGTCGGCGTCGCCCGCAATGTGCCGGGCACTGGCGAGATTGTAGAGGGCGATCGCATCGCCGGGAGCGAGGGCGACGGCGCGTTCGAGCAGCCCGATCGACTCCTTGAGCCGGGGCCCGTCGCGCCAGAGGTTGGCGAGATTGACCAGCGCACCGTCATGGTGCGGGTCGCGTGCGAGAACGGGCCGGTAGCGTCGTTCGGCCTGGTCGCCGCGGTTGCCGAGAGCGAAATGGGCGGCGGCGAGGCCTGGGTCGAGGACGATCGCCTGCCTGAATCGCCGGGAGGCGCCGTCGAACCCGAGCCGGGCCTCGACGATGCCGAGATCGGTCAGCGTGTCCGCCCGGCTCTCCCGCGCCAACGCCGCCGAGAGGATGGCACGCGCGCGGGGCGCCCGATCGACGGCGAAGGCGGCCCGGGCGAAGGCGCGCGCGACCCCCGACGAGGTCCCGGCAAGCGCATCGGCGCGACCGAGGACCCGGAAGGCATCGGCCGGCGGCAGCAGCTTCGCCAACGCGAGATAAGCCGGCGCCGATGCCGGCGCGCGGACGATGGCATGCCGCCAAGCCTGGAGCACGAGACCGGCCCGTCCGTCCCTCATGACGGCGGAAACCCGAAGAGCCGAGCCGGGTTGTCGACCAGGATGCGCCGCCGTGCCGCCGCGTCCGGCACCGCCTCGGCGAGCCAGTCCAGGAGATCGCCGTCGTCGGGAATCGGCTGGGCCTGCGGATGCGGCCAGTTGGAGCCCCAGAGGCACCGCTCCGGCGCCGCCGCGGCGAAGCGGCGGGCCACAGCCGCCGCCATCGGATAGTGCCGATCGCCGGGCTCGCCGACATAGGGTGCCGAGAGTTTGGCCCACCCACGTCCGCCATCGAGCAGGCGCAGCACGGCCCCGACGTGCACTTCCTTGTGCTGCGGGCGCAAAAGCGAGAGGTGGTCAATCACCACATCCACTGGCAAGGCCATCAACCGACCCACCGCCTCTACCAAGGTCTCCGGCTTCGACTGGACCTCGAGGTGCCAGCCGCGGGCGGCGAGCCGGGGGGCGAGCGTCGGCAGGTGCTCCATCCTGAGCGCGCCCGCCAGCACCAGGTTGATCCGGATCGCCCGGAAGCCGAGGCGATGCAGCCGGTCGAGCTCGGAATCGGCGACATCAGGGCGAATCAGGGCGACGCCGCGGAAGCGGTCGGGATGCGCGGCCAGTGCCGCCTCGGTCGCCCGCAGATCCTCGGCATAGACGTTGGAGGCGACGAGCACGGCGCGCCCGATCCCCATCGCCTCGTGCATGCGGATCAGCCGCACCGCATCGATGCCCGGCGCCGGCGTGTAGGCCCGGGCCGGGCTGAACGGGACATGCCCGGGCGGCGCGAAGACATGCACATGGCAGTCGGTGGAGCCCGGCGGGACGGCGGTCGCCGGGCGGCGCGGCGCGTCCATGGGCGGCAGCACGGAGGCAGGGTCGGTCATGTCGCCGGCGACATTATCAGGTCCCATGGAGAAGGTCCGCCGGCGACGACTGAGGAGGAGACGGTCGACGTGGCCGCTTCCGGTCGGTATCTCTCCGGCCATGACCGATACCGCGTTCCTCTTCCTCAAGGGCCTCCTGCTTGGCTTCTCGATCGCAGCGCCGGTCGGACCGATCGGGCTCCTCTGTATCCGCCGCTCGCTCGAAGCGGGATTCCTGCCGGGCGTCGCCGGCGGCCTCGGCACCGCGGCCGCCGATGCCGTCTATGCGGCGATCGCCGCCTTCGGGCTTACCGCCGTCTCCAGCCTGCTGCTCCAGGCCCAGGGCGCGCTCGCGATCGTCGGCGGCGGCGCGCTGATCTGGCTCGGATATGTGGCGATGACCGGGAAGCCGCCGGAGGCCGCCGCCGAGGCACCGGTGTCCCGGTCCTTGTGGCCGACCTTCGCCAGCACCTTCGTCCTGACCATGGCCAATCCGGCGACGATCCTCACCTTCGCTGCGATCTTCGCCGGGCTTGGGCTCGCCGCCGTCGACACGACCGCCGGAGCCGCCGTGCTGGTGGTCGGCGTCCTCCTGGGATCGCTCCTGTGGTGGGCGATCCTCTCAGGTACGGTCAGCCTGCTCCGCCAGCGGATCCCGGCGACGGCGATCCTCTGGATCAACCGGGCCTCGGGTGCGGCGCTCGCGGGATTCGGCGCGACCCTCCTGGTCGGGTTCCTGTGATCCGGGCGTGAGCCAGGAAACCGGCTATCTCGCCGCCGAGGGCTTCGAGGCCCAGCTCGCCAGGGAGCTCGGCCCGGAGGCGGTCGCCCATGGCCGGCTGTTCCTGGCGCCGGGACCGGCGCGGCCGGCGGCCTGGGCGCTCAACGTCTGGCACGAGCCGCGGCGGATCGCCATCGCCTCGATCGGCGACGGCGCCAAGGCGCTCCGGGCGATCCAACGCAACTGGGCGCTCTATTCCTTCGCCCATCACGGCCGGGCGAGGCTGATCCAGGAGCGCCTGCCGACGGTCTCGGCGAAGCCGCTGGCGTTTCCGGCGGAGGCGCCGACGGCGCCGCTGGGATCGTGGACGCTGCTCGACGAGGTGACGATGCTCGCCGCCGCCCGCGGCTCCAACCCCTTCCCCAACGGCGAGGTCCGCTTCGCCGAGGACAAGGCAGGGCCGCCGAACCGCGCTTATCTCAAGCTCTGGGAGGCGCTGACGCTGGCGCGGCGGCGGCCGAAAGCGGGCGAGCTTTGCCTCGACCTCGGCGCCAGCCCCGGCGGCTGGACCTGGGTCCTGGCGAAGCTGGACGCCCGGGTGGTCGCCGTCGACAAGGCGCCGCTCGATTCCGCCGTCGCCGCGATGGCCGGCGTCGAGGAGCGGCGGATGAGCGCCTTCGCCCTCGAACCCGAGCAGATCGGGCCGGTCGACTGGCTCTTCTCCGATGTCGTTTGCTACCCCGCACGCCTCCTCGGCCTGGTCGAGCGCTGGCTCGGCTCCGGCCGAGTTCGCAACTTCGTCTGCACGATCAAGTTCCAGGGCGAGACCGACCATGAGACGGCCCGCCGCTTCGCCCGGATTCCGGGCTCCCGCGTGATCCACTTGCACCACAACAAGCATGAGCTAACGTGGCTCAAACTCGAGGATGCCCCATGCGCGTGATGCTCCGCTCGCTTTTCGCACTGCTGATCGGCCTCGCCTTCCAGCCGGCCCAGGCCGCCGACCATCCGCTGCTCTTCTCCTTTGAAGCGGCGTCGAGCCAGCTCGGGCTCACCAGGATGCGCGAGGCGCAGTACGCCGATCGCGCCGCCTTCACCGTCAAGGTCAAGGACGAGCTGCTGGCCGATATCTTCCGCACCGTTGGCGTCGATCCGGCGAAGGTCAGGACGGAGATGACGCCCGGCGGCTACCTGCTCCGCACCAACTCCTCGCTCCAGTCCCGGGCCGTCGTCGACTGGCGCCAGGCCGACCGCGTCGCCGCGGCCCTCGGATATGTCTTCCGCCAGTCGAGCGTGCTCGTCTCCGACCTCGCCGACGCCAAGGGCGGCACCGGCCTCGCCGTCGTCCGATTTCCCCGCGGCACGCTGACGGCGGCGATGGCGCATGGCTTCTTCGAGCACGCAGCCAAGGTCCACAAAGGACTCGGTGGCGGCTACACCGCCTTCGGCGACGAGATGATCTTCCTCAACGTCCGCGACGACGCCGGCAAGCCCTACAGCGAGCTCGACGACAAGGCCTTCGCCGGCGGCCTCCGGGAGGCGGCCAAGACCTTCAAGGACGGCCGCGCCCGGCTCGTCCGCGTCGGCCAGGCGAAGGCCAGGTTCGTCGGCAATTCCTGGCGCCAGAAGCCGAACGGCGAGGACTACGTGGCGCTGCTCGGCGGCGCCGCCGATCCGGCGGTCGTCAGGCTGAAGCCGATACAGGATCGCCACACGGCGATGATCATGGACGCGGCCGAGCGCTGGGGGTGGAAATGACGCGTCTTCTCGCCGTCTGCCTCGCCGCCGCGCTCGCTTTTCCCACGGTAGCCGCTGAAATCAGACCGGCGGTGCTCTACGCCGTCGGCCAGAAGTTCGACAAGAGCTTCAACGAAGGCGCCTACGAAGGCGCCCAGCGCTTCAAGGCCGTGGCCCGCGGCGAGCTCCTGGAGTTCGAGCCGACCAGCCCCGCCCAGTTCGAGCAGGGCGTCGCCGCGCTTGCCCGCCGCGGCGCCACCGACATCGTCGCCGTCGGCTTCTACTACGCCGCCCCCATGGCCCAGGTCGCGCCCAGGCACCCGGAGATCCGTTTCACGCTGATCGACGCGGAAAGCGACCAGCCCAACGTGCGCTCGGTCGTCTTCAAGGAGCACGAGGGCGCCTTCCTCGCCGGCATGCTGGCGGGCCTGGCGTCGCCCTCGGGCAAGATCGGCTTCGTCGGCGCCATGGACATCCCGCTGCTGCGCAAGTTCGCCGTCGGCTACGAGGAGGGGGCGAGGCACGTCCGCGCCGACGCCCAGGTGCTGGTCAACTTCATCGGCAACACGCCGGCCGCCTTCTCCGACCCCTCCGCCGGCAAGGAGCTGGCGCGAAGCCAGATCGAACGCGGTGCCGAGGTGGTCTTCGCCGGCGCCGGCATCTCGAACTTCGGCGTCTTCCAGGCCGCGGTCGAGCTGAAGCGCCTGGCGATCGGCGTCGATTCCAACCAGAACGGGCTGCACCCGGGATCGATCCTGACCTCGCAGCTCAAACGCGTCGACCTCGCGGTCGAGCGCAGCTTCGCCGCCGCCCGCGACGGCACTTGGAAACCGGGCCGGATCGAGCTCGGCCTCGCCGAGGACGGGGTCGGCCTCGCCTTCGACGCCAACAACGCGCCGCTGGTGAAGCCGGAATGGCGGGCGCGGATCGACGCCGCGCGCGCCGACATCATCGCCGGGCGGATCAAGGTGACGGACGCGACCAAGCGCTGACGGCCGCCCCGGCGCCTCCGCCTACTGGAAGATCTCGGCGAAACGCTCCTTGATCTTCACCGAGTCCTTCTCGATCTCCGCCACGTCGATCGGGATCAGCTTCAACTCCTTGATGTGCGGGCTGCCCGGCGGCGGCGCCATGTCGGCGCGGGCGGCATAGAGACCTTGCGCCGGGTAGATCGTCTGCACCTCGTCGCCGATGATGAACTGGACGAAGGCCTTGGCCGCGTTCGGGTTGGGTCCGCCGCGGATGATCGCCATCGGCGTCGGGATGGCGAACACTCCCTCGGCCGGGTAGATGGTGACCATGTCGAAGCCCGCCTTGCGGTCGAGGACGGCGAAGTTGTCGGTCCCGACCGCGGCGATGACCCGCTCGCCCTTCTTCAAGGCGTCGGAGACCTGCTGGTTGCCCTGCACGATCATCACCTCGTTGCGCCTGAGGTCCTCGTAGTATTTCCAGCCCAGGGTCTTGCTGAGCGTGCCGACGACCATGAGCTGGATCGCGGTAAAGGCCGGGTCCGGCATCACCAGCACGCCCTTGTAGTGAGGGTTGGCGAGGTCGCCCCAGCTCTTCGGCATGTTGTCCTTCCGCACCTTGTCGCCGCGCGCGAAGATCGCGGTGATGTTCAGCCGCTCGGCGATGAAATGTCCCGCCGGATCCTTGGCGAAGTCCGGAACGTTGTCGAAATTGACCGGCTTGAACGGCACCAGCATGCCTTTGCGGGCCATGGCGACCGCGGCGGCCGAATCCGACATAGTCAGGACGTCGGTGGCGATCCGGCCGGCGGCGTGCTCCTGCAGGAAGCGGCTCAAGACCGCCGAGCCGCCCGACCGGAACAGCTCGACCTTGATCCCGGTCCGCTCCTCGAACAGGCGGCCGATCTTCTGCGCCTCCTCGATCGGAGTCGAGGTGTACCAGGCCACCTTGCCCTCGCGCTTGGCCGCGGCCATGTCGATGGGATCGGGCGCGAACGCCCGTGCGGCCGGCGGATGGACGACGGTCGCCAGCAGGATCGCGAGCGCTCCCAGGATCGATCTAGACCTCGTCATCGTCGTTCTCCCTCTGCTGTGGTCAGCCGCGATAGACCGGATCGGGCTGCGTGAAGAAGGCGTGGAGCTGGTGGTAGGCAATCGCCCGGTTCTTCATCTGGAACGACGCGTGCGAGATGCCGGGCATTACCGCGAACTGCTTGTCCGGGTTGGGCAGGCGAGCAAAGAAGGCCAACAGGTCGTCGACCGCGGCGATCCCGTCCCATTGGCCGCGCATCAAAAGCGTGGGGACCGTGATGTCCTCGGGCTCGACGATCGGCAAGTTCCGGCACATGTCGATGTAGGTGCCGTTGGGGATCGAGTCGTCGAGGGCCAGGATCGCGTCGGCGAAGGCCGTCTCCGTCGCCTCGTCGGCGGTTCCCGGGTGATCGCGGCTGAGGATGGTCGCGACGGTGGCCCGATCGATCGGCCGCCGCGTGCCGGCCAGATACTCGGGCAGCTTCTTCCGGCGCTGCTCCAGAGTCCGGCTGCCGCGGCCGGTCCAGACGAAGGCGTCGAGCGCCAGGCGCCGGACCCGCTCCGGCCGGCGTTTGGCGAAGAGGGCCGCCCGCAGCGCCCCGGCCGAGATTCCGTGCATCAGGATCGGTCCCGAGCCGCGGGCCGCCAGGATGTAGTCGCTCGCCGCCTCCAGGTCGTCGGCGCCGGTCGCGATGTCGGCGGTGATGTCGCGGTGCTTGTCCGACCGGCCGTAGCCCTCGAAGTCGACGCACCAGGTGTCGAAGCCGCGCCTGGCGAACCAATCCATCGCCGAGGCGTCTGGCTGACCGGGCACCTGCAGGTCGAAGGTCGGTGTGGACGCCATCGACGAACCGTGGACGAAGAGGATGGTCCCCTTCCTTTCTGCATCGTTCGCCGCCGGCTTCTCCCAAAGGAACAGCCGGACATTCCCTTTGCGGGTCCAGTGCTCCCGGCCTTCGACGGCTGAACTCATGGCGCCCCTCCCTCTCCATCGCGCGTGAAGACGCTCAAGTGCCGCACATCGATCTCGATTTCGACCCGCGCACCGACCGGCGCGGGGTCGAGCGGATGGATCTGCGCTCGGAGCCGCCTCCCGTCGGCGAGCGCGAGATGGACATCCGCGACGTTGCCGAGATAGACGCGATCGACGACCTCGGCGGCGATGCCGCGGCCGTCCGGCGGACGGAGCCGGACGTCCTCCGGGCGGATTCCGAGGTCGACGATGTCGCCCATCCGGGCGGCGATGCCTCCTATGCCGCCGATCCGGCCCCCACCCTCCAGCTCGACCTCGCCGGCCGCCGCATCGAGCACGCGGGCCGGGACGATGCTCAGCAGTCCCATGAAGTCAGCGACGATCCGGTTGGCCGGGCGTCGATAGACCTCTTCGGGCGACCCCACCTGCTGCAGCCGGCCGCCATGCAGGACGGCGATTTCGTCGGAAAGCGCCAGCGCCTCCGCCTGATCGTGGGTGACGTAGACGAAGGTGACGCCGGTGCGGCGCTGAAGATCCTTCAGCTCGGCGCGCATGCGCTCGCGGAGCCGAGCGTCGAGGTTGCTGACCGGCTCGTCGAGCAGGAGGATGCCGGGCTCGACCACCAGGCTGCGCGCGAGCGCTACCCGCTGCTGCTGGCCGCCGCTGAGCTCGCCGGGCAGGCGGCCCCCGAGGCCCGAGAGATGGACGAGATCGAGCATGCGCTCGACCCGCTCGCGGGCCTTGTCGGTCGGCAGGCGGCGCACCGTCAGGCCAAAGACGACATTCTCGAACACCGTCTTATGCGGCCAGACGGCATAGTTCTGGAACACCATCCCCATGTTGCGAAACTCGGGCGAAATTACCCGGCCGGGTTCGGAGAGGATCCGGTCTCCGGCCCGGATCGTGCCTGCGTCGGGCATCAGATATCCGGCGATGAGGCGTAGGGTCGTCGTCTTGCCGCAGCCGCTCGGCCCGAGCAGGGTGACAAAGCGGTTGGCGCCGATCGCGAGGTCCAGGCCGTCGACGGCGGCAGCCTGACGGGCCCCTCCGTAGCGTTTGGTCAGACCGGCGATCGCGAGGCCGGTCATTGGGGCACCGCCTGCATCCGGTCGGCGAGGCCCCCGCGGCTGATCCAATGGGCGACAGCGACCGCCGCGCCGATGATGGCCATGTTGACGATGGCGAGGGCGCAGGCTTGCTCGGAGAGGCCGCTCTCGTAGAGGTTGAAGACGGCGACGGCGAGGGTGATCGAGCCCGAGCTGAACAGGAGGATCGAGGCGCTCAGCTCCTGGATCGCCGGGACGAAGACCAGGAGCCAGCCGGCGAAAAGGCCGGGCCGCATCAGCGGGAGGGCGATCTCCCGCATGGTCACGAGCCACGAGGCGCCCAGCGTGCGCGCGCTCTGCTCGAGCGACGGGTCGATCTGGCGGAGCGAGACGTCCGCGGCGCGGACGCCGAGCGGGACGTAGCGGGCGACATAGGCCAGGAGCAGGATCGCGAGCGTGCCGTAGAGCGGGAACGGGGTGGCGAGCCAGAACTGCAGCACCGCCACCGCCATGACGATTCCCGGCAGGCCGAGTGGCACCAGAGACACGTAGTCGAGCACCCACCGGCCGGGAATATCGGTCCGCTGGACGATCCGGGCGATTATGGCGCCGATCAGCACCGCCAGCGTCGCGGCCAACGCCGCGAGAACGAGTCCGTTGGCGATGGCGCGCCGCGTCACGTCGTACTCGAATAGGACGAAGCGGTAGTTGGCGAGCGTCAGGTGCTGCCAGAAAGCGAGGCCCCAGGGCTTGCTGAGCGAGACTGCGAGCAGAGTCGCGAACGGCATAGCGACGACGACCAGGAAGAGAAGGAGGACGAAGCCGTGGGCCGGCCAGCGCCAGTGCCCGAGCGGCACGAGATGCGCCCGCGCTCCTTGGCCGCCGAGCGTCACGTAGGCGCGCCGGGCGAGATAGGCTCGCTGCAGGTAGAGCGCCGCCACCGTGATGGTGACGAGGATGAGCGAGAGCGCCGAGGCGAGGCCGTATTGCGGGGGATATTGGAACAGCGCGTAGATCCGGGTCGGCAGCGTGAAGATGCGGGCGGGCAGGCCGATGATCGCCTGCGAGCCGAACAGGGCGATCGCGCTGACGAAGGCGATCAGCGTGCCGCCGAGGATCGCCGGCGCCGCCAGCGGCAGCGTGATCGTGAGCGCGGTCCTGAGCCGTCCCGCGCCCAGGATCTGCGCGGATTCCTCGAGCGAGGCATCGATCGACTGCAGGGCGCCGACGGCCAGAAGATAGACGAAGGGGAAGGCATGCAGCGTGGTGACCAGCACCATCCCCGACATCGAGAAGATGTCGAAGGCGAGCCAGGGAAGACCGAGCATGTCGCGGACGAAGACGTTGACGATGCCCGCGTTGGGGCCGAACAGGTTGGCGAAGGCGATCGAGGTGAGGAAGGGCGGCGTCAAATAGCCCATCGTCGCGGTGAAGCGAATGAACCCCTTGGCCCGGATGTCGGTGCGGGCGACCAGCCAGGCGATCGGCAGGCCGATCAGCAAGCTCACCAGGCCGGTCCAGCTGCCGAGGATCAGCGAGTTGACGAGCGGGCGGAGGTAGAGCGAGCTCGACAGCGCACGGTGGAAATGCTCGAGACCGAGGCCGTCGGACGCGGTCAGCGAGCCCAGCAGCAGAGAGGCGATCGGCAGCACGACCAGCACGACCAGCGCCGCAACTGCGGCTCCGGTCACGCCGACTTCGAGCCAGGCATGCGTCACGATCCGTCGGCCGGCCCCGCAGCGGCGGCTGCCGGCAGCAGCGTGCACGGTTTCCATCTCCCATCCCCCGGCCTGGTTACGAGACCGGGTGTTATTCCATCTGGAATTGCTCTCCGCGTCGAGCCCGATATGCCGGGGACGGCGTCGGCCTCGCCCTCGACGCCAACAACGCGCCGCTGGTGAAGCCGGAATGGCGGGCGCGGGTCGACGCCGCGCGCGCCGACATCGTCGCCGGGTGGATCAAGGTGACGGACACGACGAAGCGCTAGCTAGACCGCGCCGCAGGGTCAGGGGAGGTCAGCAACTGGCCTCCCAATTCGAAACAACACCGCGTCAGCTAGAGGCGCCAAGCATCTCAATCAGGTTCTCGGGCCAGACGATCTCGGTCGTCCGTGAGAGTTCGTCTCGGGACCACCAACGATGAGCTGCCATGACCTCCACTTCCTCAGCAGTCCACCCGTCACGGGATAATGTCGCTTCTTTGACGTCCACTCGAAAGAACCGTTCGTCCGCTGCGACATGCTCGCCATCCGTCAGTTGGAGCACAAACTCCCTCCGCCCGATTTGTCGACCGACGGATTCAGCCTGAATGCCAGTCTCTTCGCGTAGTTCACGGATTGCGGCTTGTTCGAATGTCTCACCTTCCTCAACGGCTCCACCCGGCGTGGCCCAATATTCCTGACCCGCAAGTGCGCCGTCTTTATGAGCGAACCGGAATAGGAGGACCCTTCCGGCAGGGTCGATAACCAGCAGTCTGGCGGACGGTCTTCTACGCATACTTCGCCTGATCCCTGGAGCCGAGTTCGGTCACCGCGATAGTCGCGTCTTCCGCCTCGTTTGATCAACGTGACCGACAGCGGTATCGGTCATGAGTTCGCCGCCAGGTGAACGACGGTCGGACCGCTCAAACTGGTCGAAGCCTTCCTCGACGACGTGGCAGCATCGAGCGAGGGGGGGCGAGAAGCCTCGCGCCCCCTCGCCCGTGTCGAAGGCGAGGGGGAGGTACGCGCGACGCCGAAGGCGTCGTCGCGCCAGGGTGGGGGCCGAGCGAAGCGAGGGGCGAGCGGCGGCTCTAGAAGGCCCGAGTCTTCCTGCTGCTCGCAGATGGAATTGCCGGCGGCACCTCGCTGCGCTCGGCCCCCACCCCGTCCCTCCCCCGGCTTCGCCGGGAGCGGGGGAATGAGGCAGCCGTCAGCTCAGATGCAGACGGTCTTGAGCGGCGGGAAGCCGTTGAAGCCGACCGAGGAGTAGGCCGAGGTATAGGCCCCGGCCGACAGGATCAGCACCTTGTCGCCACAGGCGAGCGCCAGCGGCAGCTGGAGGTCGGTCTTCTCGTAGAGCGTGTCGACCGAATCGCAGCTCGGGCCCGCAAGCACGACCGAGCCGGTCGGACCGCCGTCACGGGGCGTCAGGATCCGGTACTTGATCGCCTCGTCGATGGTCTCGGCGAGGCCTGAGAACTTGCCGATGTCGAGGTAGACCCAGCGCTTGTCGTCGCCGATGTCCTTCTCGGAGACCAGCACGACCTCGGCCTGGATGACGCCGGCGTCGCCGACGACCTGGCGGCCGGGCTCGACGATGATCTCCGGCATGCGGCCGGCGAAGTGGCGGTTCATCGACTCCATGATCGCCTGGCCATAGGCCTCGAGCGGCGGGACCTCGGAGCGGTAGCGCGAGGGAAAGCCGCCGCCGATGTTGACCACGCGGAGGTCGATGTTGCGCGCCGCGAGCGCGCGGAACATCTCGGCGACCGTGGCGATCGCCGGCTCCCAGCGGGTGGGGTCGGTCTGCTGCGAGCCGACGTGGAAGGAGATCCCGGCGGGATCGAGGCCCAGGTCGCGGGCGCGCGTCATCAGCTCGACGCCGAGGCGCGGCGTGCAGCCGAACTTCTTGGAGAGCGGCCAGTCGGCGCCGGCGCAGTCGACCAGGACCCGGCAGAACACCTGCGAGCCCGGGGCGAGGTCGGCCAGCTTCTCGAGCTCGGCCTGGCTGTCGAATGCGAACAGGCGTACGCCTTTGGCGAAGGCGTGCGCGATCTCGCTTCGCTTCTTGATGGTGTTGCCGTAGCCGATTCGCTCGGGCGCGACGCCGAGCGAGAGGCAGAGGTCGATCTCGCCCTGGCTCGCGGTATCGAAGTAGCAGCCGAGCGGCGCCAGGCGCTGGATCACCTCCGGCGCCGGGTTGGCCTTGATCGCATAGTAGATCTTGGTCAGCGGCAGCGCCCGCTGCAGCGACAGATAGGCGTGCTCGACCACGTCCAGGTCGATGACCAGGATCGGATCGGGCAGCACGGTCTCGGCCAGATAGCGGGCGATCTTCACCGTCACCTCGCCCTGGACCACCGCCTGCGGCTGCGGAGGCACGAGCGCGATGGCACGCCGTCGCGCCTGCTGCGCGCGGTCGCCAACGGCCGGCTTCTTGGCTCGGTAGCGGACAGCGCGGCTGCCCCCGGCTGCAATCATAGTCACCTCCTCCTAGGTCCCGGCGTAAGCCAGCCCGGCTCTCAACCGGGTTTCCAAAAAGGACGCGTACCGTCGTTGCATAACCTCAAAGGGCCATAGGCACGTGCGTCTGCGGCGGAATTTAGTCGGATCGCCCCCGGACACAAGGACAAATCTCGGGCCGGCGCAAAAAATCCGTCATCGCCGCACCGGTTTGACCCTGTCGATGGCCGGTTCGCGCCGATCCCAGGGGCCACTCGACCCTTGCCGGGCCCAAGCGGCGTCGGCTACACCAGCCGGGGCGCCCCCCGGGGTGTAGCGCAGCCTGGTAGCGCATCTGCTTTGGGAGCAGAGGGTCGGAGGTTCGAATCCTCTCACCCCGACCAGCGCCCGGTTAGGACGATCAGGAGACCGGAGCCGACATGCAGGTCAGAATCTACCAGCCGACGAAGACCGCGATGCAGTCCGGCCGCGGCAAGGCCCGCGAATGGGTCATCGAGTTCGAGCCGAGCAGCGCCGGGGGGCCGGAGCCGCTGATGGGCTGGAGCGGCGGCGGCAACACCAAGGACCAGGTGCGGCTCGCCTTCCCGACCCGGGAGGAGGCGATCGCTTACGCGGACAAGCACGGCTATGCCTACACCCTGGTCGCCGCCCATGACCGGCGGATGCGGCCGAAGGCCTACGCCGACAATTTCAAGTTCGACCGCTTCAAGTCGTGGACGCATTGAGAGGTCGGGCGCAGCGAGTTCCGGCCCCGTAGCTCAGGGGATCAGAGCAACAGCCTTCTAAGCTGTGGGTCGCTGGTTCGAATCCAGCCGGGGTCGCCAAAT
>SHVZ01000049.1 GCA_009694025.1 Alphaproteobacteria bacterium
TCAACTCGCTCGTCGAACTCAAGGCTCACATCAACGCCTTCATCACCGCATACAACGACACCGCAAAACCCTTTGCATGGACCAAATCCAAGGTCCATCAAAAGCGCCTCAAAGCCCATTTCGCGGATCAGTGATTCCGGGTACTAGTCCGCCACGGCGGCGATCCGGGGCGATGCGATCCGCATGTTGCGCTCGGCCATCAGCTCCTCGGCCAGGAGGAAGGCGAGCTCAAGCGCCTGGGAGCTGTTGAGGCGCGGATCGCACTGGGTGTGGTAGCGGTCGCCGAGGAGCGCCTCGGTGATCCCCTGGGCGCCACCGACGCATTCCGTCACGTCCTTGCCGGTCATCTCGACATGGATGCCGCCGGCGTGGGTGCCCTCGGCCCGGTGGACGTCGAAGAAGGCGCGGACCTCCGCCAGCACCTTATCGAAGCGGCGGGTCTTGTAGCCGCCCTCGGTCTTGATGGTGTTGCCGTGCATGGGATCTGAGGACCAGACGACCTTGCGGCCCTCGCGCGCGACCCTCCGCACCAGCGCCGGCAGCACGAGGCCCGCCTTGTCAGCCCCCATGCGGGCGATCAGCGTCAGCCGCCCGGCCTCGTTCTCCGGGTTGAGCGCGTCGATCAGGCGGATCAGCTCGTCGGCGGTCACCGTCGGACCGACCTTCACGCCGACCGGGTTGCCGATGCCTTGACAGAAGGCGACATGGGCGCCGTCGATCTGGCGGGTGCGCTCGCCGATCCACGGCAGATGGGTAGAGCAGTCGTACCAGTCGCCGGTCAGGCTATCGACGCGGGTCAGCGCCTCCTCGTAGGGAAGAAGGAGCGCCTCGTGGCTGGTGTAGAACCCGGTCTGGCCGAGCGCCGCCGCCGCCGCCGAAGTGACGCCGCAGGCGGCCATGAACGCCAGCGCCTCGTCGATGCGCCCAGCCAGGCGGTCGTAGCGCCTGCCCTGAGGCGAGGATGCCACGAACTCCAGGTTCCACTGATGCACGCGGCGGAGATCGGCGAAGCCGCCCTGGGCGAAGGCGCGAAGCAGGTTGAGGGTCGCGGCCGACTGGCTGTAGGCGCGGAGCATCCGCTTGGGATCCGGTGTCCGCGACGCCTCATCGAAGCCGGCGCCATTGACGATGTCGCCGCGATAGCTCGGCAGCGTCGCTCCGTCGATGGTCTCCATCGGCTCCGAGCGCGGTTTGGCGAACTGGCCGGCGACGCGGCCGACCTTCACCACCGGGCAGGCGCCGCCGAAGGTGAGGGCCACCGCCATCTGCAGCAGCACCTTGAAGGTGTCGCGGATGGCGTCGGCGGAGAACTCGGCGAAGGACTCGGCGCAGTCGCCGCCCTGGAGGAGGAACGCCTCGCCCTCGGCGACGCGGGCGAGCGCCGCCTTCAGGCTGCGGACCTCGCCGGCGAAGACCAGCGGCGGCGATCGTCGCAAGGTCTCTTCGGCGGCCGCAAACGCTGCCGCGTCCGGATAGGCCGGGGCCTGCCGGATCGGCTTCGACCTCCAGCAATCCGGTGACCATGTGGGCGGCGTCATGCTGACCTCCTTCAAGGGGGAGGCCGCGTCACCGTCGGCGGAAATCGTGTGGGGTCTCTAGAAACACAAAAGCCGCCTTAAGGTGGGCGGCTCCGGTTCTGCGACGAGTGCGCGCGATCCTAAGCCGCCGATCCGTACCAGCGGGTAAAGTATCGCGCAAAATAGAGAGCGCCGGCTGCCGGCTGCGTCTTCGTCATGCGCGGCACGTTAGTCGCGGGATCGGGCAAAGGCAAGCGCCTTGCTCATTCGTCGGCGAAGCGGAGAACGAGACGGCCGAGTGGACCGAAGTCGGCGACGACCTCGTCGCCCGGTACGATCGGCAGCGGGATGACGCAGGTGCCGGTGGTGACGACCTGGCCGGCGCGCAGCGCGATGCCGAGGCCGGAGAGCTCGTTGGCGAGCCAGGTCAGCGCCACTCGTGGATCGCCCAGCACGTTGGCGCCCTTGCCGTCGCGCTCGAGCTTGCCGGTGACCGCTCCCTTGACGCGATGCTCGACCAGGTCCATCGACCGCCATGCGGCGGCCGTCGCCGGGCCCAGCACGAAGTCGTGGGCGCAGGCGTTGTCGGCGATCAGCTGCGGTGCGCCGACCGCCGCGAAATCGTCGTAGCGCGAGTCCGGGATCTCGATCGCCGGGTGTAGGGTCGCGACCGCGTCCAGAACCTCGGCGACCGCGTAGGGCTTCGCGCGCGGGGCCAGGTCGCGGGCGAAGCGGAAGGCGAACTCCGCCTCGGCGACCCGCATGTGGTTGGCGCCAAAGGGCAACGGCGCCGCGGCGTCGCGCACACGCTCGGCGAGGATGCGCCCGGCGAGCGGCCCGTCGACGCCGATATGCCGCTGCCCCGCCGTGCTGGTCGCCGCGATCTTCCAGCCGAACAGCGGGACCGCGCTCCGCCTCTCGAGCTCGGCCTGGATCGCATAGCCCTCGGCCCGGGTCGCGGGGCGGAGTTCGGCCGGCAGAGCCGCCAGCCGCTTTCCCTCCTGCCAGCGGGTCCACAAGAGGTCGGAGGCCGCCTCCGCGTGAGTCTTGGTCACCATCGTCCGTCCGTTTCTCGCGCAGCCGGCACAACTGGACGGGGAATATCGCGTCCGCTACCGATTTCACATCGGAAATTCATCGGCCCGTTCGGCCTGTCCACCAAAGAGGAGTGTCCCATGCGCAACTCGTTAGGATGGTTGGTTGCGGCGGCGATGGTTGCCGGCGGGGCCGCCTCGTCGCAGGCCCAGACGGTGCTCAAGGTGGTGCCGCAGTCGGATCTCCGCGTGCTCGACCCGATCTTCGGCGGCGGCACGATCATCCGCAACCACGGCGCCATGATCTACGACCAGCTGTTCGCTCTCGACCTCAACCTGGCGCCGCAGCCGCAGATGGTCGAGAGCTGGACCCAGAGCGCCGACAAGCTGACCTACGCCTTCAAGCTCCGCCCGGGCCTCGCGTTCAGCGATGGCGATCCAGTGCGTCCGGAGGACGTCATCCAGTCGCTCGAGCGCTGGTCGAAGCGCGACATCATGGGCATCGCGCTCTACGCCAAGGTCGCCTCGGTCGCCAAGGTCGACGACCGCAGCTTCCGCATGACCCTGAAGGAACCCTACGGCCAAGTGTTCGAATCCCTGGCGCGGATGAACAGCAATATGCCGTTCATCATGAAGGAGCAGGTCGCCAGGACCGACGCCTTCCAGCAGATCCAGGTGCATATCGGCTCCGGCCCTTTCGTCTTCCAGGAGAAGGAGTGGGTGCCGGGATCGAAGGTCGTCTACACCAAGAACACGCGCTACGTGCCGCGGTCGGAGCCGGCCAGCTTCGGTGCCGGCGGCAAGGTGGTGAAGGTCGACCGGGTCGAATGGCTGATCATGCCGGATGCGGCGACGACGGCGGCCGCGCTCCAGGCCGGCGAGGTCGACTACTGGGAGACGCCGGCGGTCGATCTCGTGCCGGTGCTGAAGCGGAACCCGAACGTGGTCGTGGTCTCGACCGACCCCTGGGGCCTGCAGACCATGATCCGGCCGAACCACATCCACCCGCCGTTCAACCACCCGAAGGCCCGCCAGGCGCTGCTCTGGGTGGTCGACCAGGAGGAGTACCTCCGCGCCGCCGCCGGCAGCGACCCGACGTTCTGGAAGGTCTGCCCGGCCGCCTTCGTCTGCGGCACGCCGTTCGAGAGCGATGTCGGCGCCGAGGCGGTGAAGGAAAGGGACCCGGCCAAGCGCATCGCCACCGCGAAGAAGCTGCTTGAGGAGTCCGGCTACAAGGGCGATCCGATCGTGGTGCTCGATCCGACCGACTTCCCGATGTTCCATGCGGCGGCGCTTCTGACCGCGGAGAACCTCCGGAAGATCGGGGCGAAGGTCGACATCCAGGCGATCGACTGGGCGACGATGCTCCAGCGCCGCACCAAGAAGGATGCGCCGAATGCCGGCGGCTGGAACATCTTCTTCACCTCGGAAAACGGCTTCCAGGCGGCGACGCCCTGGGCGACCGCGGCCGCCACCGACTGCGACAAGGCCTGGCACGGTTGGCCCTGCGATGACGAGATCCAACGGCTTCGCGCCGCCTGGATCGCCGAGCCGGACCTGGAGAAGTAGAAGGCGATCGTCGTCCAACTGCAGAAGCGGCAATACGAGGTGCTGCCTTTCATCTCCTTCGGCCAGGTGTTTCAGCCGATCGCCTACCGCAAGAGCCTGGAGGGCGTGATGCGCTCGCCGTCGAGCTTCTACTGGAACATCAGCAAGAAGTAATGGCCGAGCCCAAGCTGCCGACGCCGAGGCGAAGCGTTCTCTATCGCCTCGGCGTCGATCCCGGCGCCTACGAAGCGGCGCCGTCGCTGCATCCGGACGTCCTTCTGTTTGAGATCGAGGACTCGGTCCCGCCCGGCGACAAGGACCGGGCGCGCCAGCGCGTCGTCGACGTTCTCGTCGCGGGCGGGTTTCGCCGTCAGGAGCGGCTCTGCACCGTCAACGGGCTCGACACCCCCTGGGGCCATGCCGATCTGGCGGCGCTGGCGAAGGCGCCGCTCGACGGCATCGTGCTGGCCAAGACCGAGGGGGCGGAGACGGTACGGGCGGCCGAGGCCGTGCTGGTCGCCAACGGCGCCCCGCCGACGCTCCGCCTCTGGGGCATGATCGAGACGCCGCGCGGCCTGGTGAGCGTGCAGGAGATCGCGCGGGCGACCCCGCGCCTCGCCGGGCTCGCCGTCGGACTCGGTGATCTCTCCCGCGGCCTCAACGCCTTCCGCCGTCCGGCGCCCAACCGCTGGCCGGTGGTGCCGGCCTTGGCCTCGCTCGTCCTCGCCGCGCGCGCCAACGGGCTTGCGGTGATCGACAGCTCCTTCCGCGACGTCAAGGACAGCCCTGAGGGGTTCCGCGAGGCCTGCCTCGCCAGCCGGGAGATGGGTTTCGACGGCAAGGTGTTCGAGGACCCGGCGCTGATCTCCGTCGCCAACGAGGCCTACGGTCCCTCGGACGAGGAGGTCGCCTGGGCGAAGAAGGTCATCGTCGCCCGCCGGAGCGCATCGCCCACCGGCGAGTACTACGTCGACGGCGCCCATATCGATCCGCAGTACGAGGCGCTGGCCGAACGCATCCTGTCCTACCGGATGGCGATCGACCGGGCCGAGCAAGATCCGCCGGCGAAGTGATCGAGGGCCTTGTCCGGATGGCCGGCCGCTGGGCTACACTATTCCGGCATGGACACAGGCGACCTCCGGATCTTCGAGGCGGTGGCGCGGCTCGGCGGGATGAACCGGGCGGCGGCGGAGCTGCACACCGTGCAGTCCAACGTCACCGCGCGCATCCGTCATCTCGAGGCGGCCCTGGGCGAGACCTTGTTCCAGCGGCACAGCCGCGGCGTCGCGCTGACGCCGGCGGGCCAGCGGCTCCTGCCCTATGCGCGGCGCGCCGGACAGCTGATGGACGAGGCCAGGCGCGCGGTCGCCGACGATGGCCGGCCGAAGGGCGATCTTTCGATCGGGTCACTGAGACCACCGCGGCGCTCCGGTTGCCGGCGGTGCTTGCCGCTTATGCGGCGGCCTATCCCGAGGTCGATCTGGTGCTGCGGACCGGCACCACTGCCGAGCTGGTCGAGCAGGTGCTGGAGCATCGACTGGAAGGCGCCTTCGTCTGCGGGCCGGTCGACCATCGCGACCTCAAGGAGGAGACGGTCTTCGCCGAGGAGCTGGTGCTGGTGACCGCGAAGCGGATCACACGGCCGGAGGAGTTGTCACGGGACGCGAAGCTGAAGATCATCGTGCTGCGCGCCGGCTGTTCCTATCGTCAGCGCCTGGAGACGATCCTGACGGCGAGGGGGATCGTGGGGCTGCGTCGACTCGAGTTCGGCACCATCGACGGCATCCTCGGCTGTGTCGCCGCCGGCCTCGGGGTCAGCCTCCTGCCACGGAGCGTGGTCGCCGCGGCCGGACGCGAAGGACGGGTGGCGCTGCACGCGCTGCCGCCAGAGGAGGCGCAGGTGGCGACCGTCTTCATCCGCCGGCGCGACGCCTATGCCTCGAGCGCGCTCGAGGCCTTCCTCGACTGCGCCAGGCCAGCCCCCGCCCGGGTCGCCGCCGCGGAATAGCCTATCGGCCGGCGCGATAGCGGGTATCTCGCAAAGCCGTTTCTCGATCCGCAGCGAGCGGGCCTAGGCTCTGCCCCGGACCGTGCCCGAGGAGGCTCCGCCATGCCGATCCCGACCGCGCTGACCCAACGCCTGGGCCTCGCCCACCCGATCATCCAGGCGCCGATGGCCGGTGGCGGCGATACCCCGGCGCTGGTGGCGGCGGTCGCCGAGGCCGGCGGTCTCGGCGTCGTCGGCGCCGCCTACCTCAGCCCCCCGCAGATCGCCGAGACAGTCACGGCGGTGCGCGGGAAGACCGGACGTCCCTTCGGCATCAACCTCTTCTCGCCCCTGCCGGCGCCGGTGCCGCCCAAGGACTTCGCGCCGGCGATCGCCAGGCTCGCGCCCTACTATGCCGAGCTTGGGCTTCCTCTGCCGACCGCACCCGGCCCGGCTGCCTACACCTTCGACGACCAGCTCGCGGCAGTGCTGGACTCGGGCGCCGCGTTCTTCAGCTTCGCCTTCGCCCTGGCGCCGGCGGCGGCGATCGCCGCCGCCAAGGCGCGCGGCATGATGGTCGCCGGCACCGCCACCACCGTCGAGGAGGCCGTCGTGCTGGAGAGAGCCGGGGTCGATGCCGTCGTCGTCCAGGGCAGCGAGGCCGGCGGCCATCGCGGCAGCTTCGCCCAGCCCTTCGAGGCGGCGATGATCGGCACGATGGCGCTGGTCCCGCAGGTGGTCGATGCCGTCGGCGTGCCGGTGGTCGCCTCCGGCGGCATCATGGACGGACGCGGCATCGCCGCGGCGCTGGCCCTGGGCGCGAGCGCGGTCCAGATGGGGACGGCGTTCCTCACCTGCGAGGAGGCGGGTATCCCGGAGGCCTACAAGCAGGCGATCCTCGGTGCCCGCGAGCACGAGACGCGGATCACCCGTGCCTTCTCCGGCCGGCCGGCTCGCGGCATCGTCAACCGCCTGATGACGGAGGTCGCCGACGCCGAGGTGCCGGGGTTCCCGCTGCAGAACACGTTGACCCGACCGCTGCGGACGGCGGCGGGGAAAGCGGGGCGGGCGGAGTTCCTGTCGCTGTGGGCGGGGCAGGGAGTTCGGCTCGCCCGCCGGCAGACGGCAGCGAGCCTGGTCCATCGCTTGGTCGCCGAAACCCGGTCGGCGATCGATCGACTCGGCGGCTAAGCGGGCGCTTGTGCCGTCTTGGCGGACCGGCGGAAGACCGCTTCGGCAACCCCGATCGTGGCGATGATCGATTGGCCGACGGTGCCGCCGTTGTCGAAGATGCGGTGGGCGATGGTCGATCCGAGCGCGCTCACATGGGTCACGAGGAACCGGACGAGCCGGTCCGAAATCTCGTAGGTACCGGACGTGTAGTGGTGGAGCGAGGTCGAGATCGCCGCCATCAGGGCGAAGCCGGCCGCGTTCGTGTCGTTCGAGATTGCGAGCGCCGTTCCGTTCATGCGTCGGAGGGTATCGCCATCGCCGCCGCGCGCGAGCGCCGCGCTCTCCGTCCGCAGCACGGTATGCCCTTCGCTCACCTTGCCGAGGACCCGCTCCCTGATCATCGGGATGTTTCGTATCGCCGGGTCGAGGTGAGGCCTGAGCAGGAAGTCGCGGAACCTGTCGGGCGTCGCCCGCGCCAGCCGGAGCCTGAGATAGTCGAAGACGACGACGACGGCGTCGGTCTCGAGCGCGTAGTCGGCCGGGTCGTCGACGATCTGGACATTGCTCGATCGGATAACGCGCCGGTCCTGCCGGATCGGTCCCTTGGCGCCTCTTCGGTCGGGGCCGACATAGGACGGGCCGACGATGAAGTTCGGGTAGGCGCTGATCGCCTCGTCGACGATCGCGGCCACTCGTCCCGGGTTGAAGGGCCTCTGCAGCACGACATGCGCCTCGGTGTTGAGCGCGGGCTTCATGCCGTACTCCGGGAGCCTTGCCGTCATCAGGACGACCGGAAGATTGGGGCGAGGGCTCTTGTCGTCGGTGCGCACCCACCTCGTGAGCTGAGCGCCGCCTTCGTCGGGGAGTTCCGACTCGACGAACATCAGATCGAAGGCGCGGTCACCCGCCGAAAGGGCGGCCTTCGCCTCGGTGGCGGTGGCCGCATATGAAAACTCGGCCGGCCGCCAGGAGGTCACCGAGCGCTTGATGAGCTGTTGCGCGACTTCGTTCGGGTCGGTCACCAGGATGCGAAGCGGTAAAGCCATGTGCGAATCCGAGTTTCTACGGGGCGCGCCCATCGTCTTTTCGACAGGATCGCAAACTATGTACTTGGCGTTGGTTTGTCCATATCACTCATCGACGATATCGCGCAGAGGTTAAGATATCGTTAACAAGCTGATCATCGAAATCGAGGAAAGGCGCCCATGGACCGCATCGACCTCCGCTCGGACACCGTGACCTTGCCGTCGCTGGAAATGCGACGTGCGATTGCAGAGGCGCCGGCTGGAGACGACCAATACGGGGAGGATCCGTCGATCAACCGCCTCCAGGAGCGCGTGGCCACGCTGCTCGGCAAGGAGGCGGCGCTGTTCGTGCCGAGCGGCACCATGGCGAACCAGGTGGCGCTGCAGGTGCTGACGCGGCGGGGCGAGGATGTGATCGTCGGCGCCGAGAGCCACATCGTCTGGCACGAGGCCGGCGCGTCGGGCGCCAATGCCGGCGTGCAGTTCACCGTGGTCGGACAGGGCGGCCTGTTTACCGCCCAGGACTTCGAGAGCGCGGTGAAAGCCCGCGGCCACCACGTCTTCCCGGCGACGTCGGCCGTCGTCATCGAGAACACGCACAACCGCGGCGGCGGCGTCATCTTCCCGCAGATGGACGTGGCGGCTATCTGCGAAGCGGCGCGGAAGAAGGGTATCTCGAGTTATCTCGACGGTGCCCGTATCTTCAACGCAGCAGCGGCGACCAATGCCTCGCTCGCCGATCTCGCGCAGCCCTTCGACATGGTTTCGGTGGCGTTGTCGAAGGGCCTCGGCTGCCCGGTCGGCAGCCTCGTCGCCGGGCGCGCTGCCGACATCGCCAACGCCGTCCGCGCGCGTCGCCGGTTCGGCGGCGCCATGCGCCAGGCCGGCATCGTCGCCGCCGCCGGTCTCTACGCCCTCGACCACAACATGGCACGTCTGCCCGAAGATCACGCCAATGCCCGCGCGCTGGCCGGGAAGCTGGCGGGGGCCAAGGGCGTGATCATCGACATGGCGACCGTCCAGACCAACATCGTGATCTTCCGCACCGCGGCCACCGCGCCGGACGCGGCAACGGTGGTAGCGAAGGCACGCGACCAGGGCGTCTGGGTCTCGCCCTTCGCCCAGCGGACGGTCCGCGCCACCGCGCACCTCGACGTCACGCGCGAACAATGCGTCAGGGCGGGCGAGATCCTGGCCAGGATCGTCGCCGGCGGCTGACATGGACCGCGTCTTGCTGCTGTCGCTGCTGCTCGCGCTCGGGATGCCGATGGTGACCGGGGCGAGCGCCGACGATGGCGTCGATCAGGCGATGATCGTCGCGGCCGAGAAGGGACAGCTCGCCGAGGTCGCGCGCTTGTTGGCGGCCGGCGCCGACGCCCGGGCGCGTGACGGGCGCAAGCGCACCGCGCTCCTGGCGGCGACCCATGGCAACCACGCCGAGGTCGCCCGCGCGCTGATCGCCGCCGGCGCCGACGTCAACGCCAAGGACGAGATCCAGGACAGCCCCTATCTCTATGCCGGGGCCAGCGGCCATCTCGACATCCTGAAGCTGACGCTCGCCCACGGTGCCGACCTCAGGAGCGTCAACCGCTACGGAGGCACGGCGCTGATCCCGGCCTGCGAGCGCGGGCATGTCGAGACCGTGCGGGCGCTGATCGAGGCCGGGGTCGACGTGAACCACGTCAACCGCCTGGGGTGGACCGGGCTTCTCGAGGCGATCATCCTTTCCGATGGCGGCCCGCGCCATGTCGAGATCGTCCGACTGCTGCTCGAGGCGAAGGCCGACCCCAATCTCGCCGACAGGGAGGGTGTGTCGCCGTCGACTCATGCGCGGCAGCGTGGCTACCGCGAGATCGAGCGGCTGCTGTCCGGCGCCGGCGCGCGCTAGGCGATTGGCGGGGGTTTTGCGTATTTGCGGTCGCGGCCGGGGCCTTTAGCAGCGTTGCAAAATCGGCGACACCCTCCAGAATAGCCGCCCAGCCCTCACCCCGCCGGCTCGATGGGGTCGGGTGAACAAAGAGGTTTCGCGATGCCCCTCCTGGAGAGCTCGGCGCCGACGGTGCTGGCCGGCCCGGCCGTCCTGTTCGCGCTCTTCTTCACCCCGGTCTTCTGAGTGGCGCTCCGCCACCTCACGCAACGGCGGCGCTAGGGTGTCGACGGCTCCGGCGGTCTCCGTCGTCATTCCGGTCTACAATCGGCGGACCTTCATCGGGCGCGCAGTCGAGAGCGTGCTGGCGCAGGCCGGCGTCGACCTCGAGCTGATCGTGGTCGACGACGGCTCGACCGACGGCACGGCCGAGGCGGTCGCCGCCGTCGGCGACCCGCGCCTTCGCCTTCTCCACCAGAGCCCGAACCAGGGCCAGTCGGCGGCCCGCAACCGGGGCATCGAGGCATCGAGGGGCGAGCTTGTCGGCTTCCTCGACAGCGACGACCTGGCGATGCCCGGCCGCTTCCTGGCGCAGGCTGAGCGTTTCGCATGCACGCCCGATCTCGTCATCCTGGCCGGGACCGTCGAGACAATGGACGGCAGCGGGACGCCGGGCGCGCGCCAGGGCGCCGCCCTCGACGACACGGAGATGCGCTGGTTCATGCCGTTCAACAGCCCGTTCCCGACCTCGACGGTGATGGTCCGGCGCGAGACGCTGCGCCGGCACGGACTTCGTTTCGATGCCGGCAAGCGTCTGGCCGAGGACTACGACCTCTGGTCCCGTCTCATCTGGCACGGTCGAGGCGAGGTCAGCGGCGAAGTCTGGGCGCGCTATCGCATCCATGACGGCCAGACCTCGCGGCCGGCGGAGATCGTGCGCGTCGCCGCGGAGATCTCGGCTGGGAACCTTCAGGCGATCGGCGTCGGCGCCGACGCGACCGTCGCCGGCGCGCTTCGTTACATCTTCAACAACCTCTCGACCTTCCGACCGGTCGATCCGGATCCGGTGCTGGAAATCAAGAACTGGAGGTGGTTCGGCAACTTCCTCAAGGTGTTCGACGCGTTCCGCCAGCAGCCAGGCCTCGATCCGGCGTCGCTCGGGCGCATCGAGCAAGGTCTCAAGGACCGGGCCCACGCGATCCTGCGCGCCCAGGATCCGCGATGACCGGGGCGACCCTGCGGCCGGCGACGGCGGCCGATGCGGCGGATCTCGCCCGGATCATGGCCGCGGCCCGCCTCTCCGCCGACATCCCGAACCTGCACACGGCGGTGGAGGACCTCGCCTTCCATCGCCGGCTGATCGCCGAGGCCCGCGTCATGGTCGCCCTGAACGACGGGGTGCCCGTTGGCTATGCTGCCGTCCGCGACGGCTGGCTCGAGCATCTGTGGATCGCGCCCGAACACCACCGTCGGGGCATCGGCCGAAAACTGCTCGCCTGGGCCAGGACCTCGCATCCAGGCGATCTCGATCTCTACGTCTTCACCCACAACACCCGCGCCATCGCCTTCTACCTTGCCCACGGCGCCGTCCAGATCGACGGGAGCGACGGTCAGGGCAACGAAGAACACCTGCCCGACCTGACCTTCCGTCTCGCCAGGGCTTGACCCGGGCACCAATCGGCGCTGCACTCCTTTCCGTTCGGAAAATCGGGGAGGAAGGGTCATGTCCAAGTCGTCCGGTCTCGCCATGAGCTGGGAGGAGTGGTCGCGCAAGGACGGGATCGCCCTCGCCGACCTCGTCAAGAAGAAGAAGATCTCCGCCCGCGAGGTGGCGCGCCAGGTCGCCGCCGGCGTCGAGCTGATGAACCCGAAGATCGAGGGCGTGCTCGAGGTCTTCGCCGACGTCGTCAAGAACCCGGACACGGACGGACCTGCGAAGGACGGCCGCCTCTACGGCGTGCCGATCTTCCTCAAGGACCTGGGATCGGGCCTCAAGGGCCGGAAGATCGAATCCGGCTCGAAGTTCCACAAGGGCGATGTCGCCAAGGCGACCGATCCCAACATCCAGAACTTCCTCTCGGCCGGCCTGGTGCCGATCGGCCGCTCGACGACGCCGGAGTTCGGGATGACCTTCGACACCGCGACCGACTACCTCGGGACTCTCAAGGTTACCCGCAACCCGTGGAACCTGAGACATACGCCCGGCGGCTCCTCCGGCGGCTCGGCGGCGATGGTCGCCGCCCGCGTCACGCCGGTCAGCATGGCCTCCGATGGCGGCGGCTCGACCCGCATTCCCGCCTCGTTCTGCGGCCTGGTCGGCCTGAAGGCGACGCGCGGCATGGTGCCGAGGCCGTTCAAGCAGAGCGAGTATATGGTGCGGATCTCGGCCGAGGGCGTGGTGACGCGAAGTGTCCGCGATACCGCGGCGGTCTACGACTACATCACCCGCGTGCCCAACGGCGGCAGCTTCATGAACGTCGCCCGCTTCCAGGGCTCCTACCTGCAGGCGATCCGGAAGGATCCGCCCAAGCTCAAGATCGGGCTCTCGACCGGCACCTGGGGCCGGCCCGGCAAGACCGACGAGCAGGTGGCGAAGCGGGTGCGCGAGGTCGCGCGCCTGATGGAGAGCCTCGGCCACAAGGTCGAGGAGGTCGACGACAAGAAGATCTGCGACTGGGAGCAGATGTGGTCGAGCTATTACTGCCAGTGGATCGGCAGCCGCGCCCAGTTCCGTACCATGGCGGCCGAGCGCGGCATCAACACGCCCGACCTCAAGGCCTATCTCGGCCCGATGGTCCACAAGCACTTGGAGGCCGCCGACCGCTACGACAAGTACGACATCTGGAAGATGATGGGACAGAACAACGCGGTGACCCGCGGCTTCGGCGCGATCATGGAGAAGTACGACGTGCTGCTGACGCCGACCTTGGCGATCCGGGTGCCCGAGGCGAACGGCCCCTACTCGCTGCTCAGGAACGAGGCGCTCGATCCCTGGCTGGACCGGCTGGCCAACGCCTGCCGCTACACCATGCCGGGGAACGAGACCGGGCTTCCCGGTATCTCCGTTCCGGCGGGCCTCGACTCCGATGGCCTTCCGATCGGGGCGATGTTCTACGGCAACTTCTCGCGCGAGGACCTGCTGCTGCAGGTCGCGCGCCAGATCGAGAAGGCGAAGCCGGAGTGGTTCGACCAGTCGGCGCCGCTTACCGTCGCGACGGCAGGCTAGCGGCTGCCGACCAGGATCCGATAGGCGAGGTTGCCGAGAATCGCGGCGACGGCCATCGCCGCCGTCATCGGCATGGCCGAGGTGTTGGGAAGGGCCGCGACGATCGCGCCGGTCGCGGCCGCGATGCCGAACTGCATCGTGCCGATCAGGGCGGAGGCGCTGCCGGCGTTGGCACCCTGCGGGGCGAGCGCGCGGGCCATGGCGTTCGGCCCGATGAATCCGAGGCTGACCAGGAAGAAGAACTGCGGGACGAGGATGCCCGGGAGTCCGCCGAAGCCGGTCGCGGTGGTGATGGCCGGGAGGAGTCCGGCAGCGAGCGTCACCAGGAGCCCGACCGACAGGATTCGACCCGGCGTCGTCCATTTGAGGAGAAAGAGGTTCACCTGCGAGGCCAGGATGAATCCGAGTGCGTTGCCGCCGAAAATCCAGCCGAAGCGCTCGGCCGGCACGCCGTAGAGCGAGATGAAGACGAAGGGCGACGCGGTGAGATAGGCGAACATGCTGGCGAAAGTCAGGCTCTGCCCGAGCACGTGACCCATGAAGTAGCGGTCGGCGAACAGCCGGAGATATGTCGCAAGCACCGACACCGGATGCAGTGACCGTCGCCGCTCGATCGCCAAGGTCTCCTTCAGCACGAAAGTGACACCGGCGAGGCAGAGAAAGCCGAAGACGACCAGCACCCAGAAGATCGCCCGCCAGTCGGCGAAGAGCAGGAGCTGTCCGCCGAGCAGCGGCGCCAGGATCGGCGCCGCGCCCATGATCGCCATCAGGCGCGCGAACATGCGCGCGGATCCCTTCTCGTCGAAGAGGTCGCGGACCATCGCGCGCGAGATCACCATGCCGGCGCAGCCGCCGAACGCCTGCAGAAAGCGGAAGAGGATCAGGGCCTCGATGCTGGTTGCGAACACGCAGCCGAGCGAGGCCAGGATGTAGAGCGCGATGCCGAAGAACAGCGGCGGGCGGCGGCCGAAGCGGTCGGCGACCGGGCCGTAGATGACCTGGCCGATGGCGAGCCCGAGGAAGAAGGTCGACAGCGTGAGCTGAACATCGCTTGCCCGCGCCTCGAACGCCCGCTCGAGCGTCGGGAAGCTAGGCAGATACATGTCGATCGAGATCGGCGCGAAGGCGGTGAGCGCGCCGAGGACGAGAATGAGCAGGCGCGAGGGCTGAAGGGGCATCGGCGGCCGGGACGGGGCGGGGGAAGCGGGGCGCACAAGACCAGCTTCGGGGTTCTGCCGCAAGCAGCGGATAGAGGAGATCGGCGCATGGCAGCTATGCAGGCGACATCGCCCCGAAGGAGATGTCCCATGCTTCGCCTCCACGACTATCTGCCCTCCCAGAATGCCTACAAAGTGCGCATGCTGCTCGGCCATCTCGGGCTCGACTACGAAACGGTGCCGGTCGCGATCTTCCGGGGAGAGTCGCGGACGCCGGCGTTCCTCAGGATGAATCCCGCCGGCGCCGTTCCGGTGCTGGAGACGGCGCCCGGGCGGTTCATCGCCGAGTCCAATGCCATCCTCTGCTATCTCGCCGAAGGGACACCGTACTTGCCTGAGGACCGCTTCGAGCGGGCCAAGGTCATGCAGTGGCTTTTCTTCGAGCAGGACTACGTGCAGCCCAGCATCGCCACGGTCCGGCACTGGGCGATGACCGGGAAGCTCGAGCGCAATGCGGCCCAGACGCCCGGGCGCCGCGCGGCGGGCGAGCGCGTGCTCGATCTGCTGGAGCGGCACCTCGCCGAGCATGCGTTCCTCGCCGAGTGCTGCTACTCGATCGCCGACACCGCCGTCTTCGCTTATGTCCACCGCGCGGAGGAAGGCGGCTTCGATCTCTCGATCCGACCGTCGCTCCGTGCCTGGATCGACCGGGTCGCGGCGCAATCGGACCCGCTGCCGCCGGTCTACCCTTACTCGATCGACCCGTATTCGCACCGGAGCCTGCCGGTGGAGCCGGAAGTGAAGGCGTCGTAGGCTCCTCGCCCTGCGAGGAGAAGATCATGGCCGAAGCGGACGTGGCGGTGATTGTCGGCGCCGGACCGGGGCTCGGCACCGCGCTGGCGCGGGCGGCAGCTGCCGCCGGCATGAAGGTCGCCGTCGCGTCCCGCGATCAGGCCAAGATCGCCGACGTCGCCCGATCGACGGGTGCCACGGCGATCGCCTGCGATGCGACCGACGGCGCCTCCGTCGACGCGCTGTTCGAGCGGGTCCGCCGCGAGCTCGGGACCCCGTCCTTCGTGGTCTACAACGCCAGCCGGCGCGCGCGCGGGCCGGTCGTCGAGCTCGACCGCGCCGCGGTGCGCCAGGCCCTCGACATCTCCGCCTTCGGCGGCTTCCTGGTGGCCCAGGCGGCGGTCCGCCTGATGCTGCCGGCGGGGCAGGGCAGCCTCCTCTTCACCGGCGCCAGCGCCAGCGTGAAGGGCTATGCCGAGTCGGCGCCCTTCGCCATGGGCAAGTTCGCGCTCCGCGGTCTCGCCCAGAGCCTGGCGCGCGAGCTCGGGCCCAAGGGCCTGCATGTCGCCCATGTGATCATCGATGGCGCCATCGGCCGTGCCGGCGCCAACGAGGCCGGACGTCTCGATCCCGACGCCATCGCCGCCACCTATCTGCAGATCCATCGCCAGCCGAAATCCACCTGGGCGTACGAGGTCGACCTCCGGCCGTCGGTCGAGAAATTCTAGATTTCCTTTCGGAAATTGCCGCTTGCGAGCGCGCGCGCCCGGCTGCCATGCTTGGGCGCACATTCACCTTTCCGCGAGCAACCGATGCTTCCCGACCAGCGCCCCCTCTTCGACATCCCCGAGGATGTCGTCTACATCAACTGCGCCTACCTCTCGCCCAATCTGAAGGCGCAGCGCGAGATCGGGCGCTGGGCGATCGACCGCAAGGTCCATCCCTGGACCATCGAGTGGCGGCACTTCTATGAGGACGTCGAGCGCGCCCGCGTGCTCTTCGCCCGCCTGATCAACGCGACGGCCGACGATATCGCCGTGGTCGCGGCCACCTCCTATGGGGTGGCGACGGCCTCGCAGAACCTGCCTCTCAAGTCCGGCCAATCGATCGTGGCGCTCGAAGGCGAGCATCACTCGACTCTGCTCGAGTATCGCCGGCGCGCCACCGAGGCCGGGGCCACGCTCAAGCTG
Source organism: Alphaproteobacteria bacterium (assembly GCA_009694025.1). Taxonomy (GTDB): domain Bacteria; phylum Pseudomonadota; class Alphaproteobacteria; order SHVZ01; family SHVZ01; genus SHVZ01. The sequence continues at coordinate 16,517 of SHVZ01000049.1, forward strand.
ATCTCGAAGCCGAAGGACGGCGACTGGACCCGCGCGGTGCTGGCGGCGATCGACGAGAAGACTGCCTGGGTCGGCGTCCCCAATTGCTATTGGACCGATGGCGGCCTCGTCGACCTCGAGAAGATCGGCGACCGGGCGCGCGAAGCCGGCGCCGTGTTCATGACCGACGTCACCCAATCGCTCGGCGCCAGGCCGATCGACGTCCGGCGGCTCAAGCCGGACTACCTGATGTGCTCGGCCTATAAATGGCTGCTCGGGCCCTTCGGCCTCGGATTCCTCTACGTCGCTCCGCACCGCCAGGACGGCCGGCCGCTGGAGCAGCACAACTATTCCCGCAAGGGCACCGACAGCTCGGCCAACCGTCGCGCCTATACCGATGAGTTCGCGCCGGGCGCGCGCCGCTACGACATGGGCGAGAGGAGCCACTTCATCCACCTGCCGATGGCCAATGTCGGCATGGAGCAGCTCCTGGCCTGGACCCCGGCCGAGGTCGAATCGACCATCGCACCCCTGACCCAGCGGATCGCAGAGCATGCCGCGGCCCGGCAGCTCGCCGTTCCGCCCGCGGAGTACCGGGTCAAGCACTTCATCGGATTGCAGTTTTCAGGCGGCGAGGTGCCGGCTGGGCTCGGCGACCGGCTCAACCGGGAAAAGTGCTTCGTCTCCGTGCGCGGCAGCTCCCTCCGGATGAGCCCGCACGTTTACAACAACCTTGGCGAGATCGATCGCTTCTTCGATGTTTTCGACCGGGTTGTCGCTGGGAAGCATTGAGATAAACGGCCCCATCGGCGTATCTTAAACGTGATGGGGTAGGGCTCGCCGGATTGAACGTCGCGGCGCTCTTCGGGAGCGCCGGTTCGCGATCGACGCTGACCGCGTTGGCCGTGCCCGTTTCCGCTTTGTCCGACGAAGCGGCGGCGCGGCCGGAGGCGCAGCTCCTCAGCGGCGCTCTTCTCCAATCCCGGTCGTCGGGTGGCAAGCCCTCGGCCTTCGTCCAGGTGCCGCCGTCGCCGCTCTCGGCGAGCACCCTCCTGGCACTTCAGCAGTCCGCCCAGCAGTTCGCCGTGCGCGATCAATCCATCGCCGCCGAAGCCGCCGAGGCGCCGGCGCGCGAGCTACGGCGGGCACTCGCCTCGGTCACGCGCGACTCCACGGTGGCCACGCCGGACACCACGACGACGACCCTCGTCGAGACGCCGGCCCAAACGATCGCGCGGACGGTGACGGAGACGATCACTGTTCCCGGCCCGGAGAGCGCCGGAGTCCAGGAGTTCCGCGGGCTTCTTGAGCGCGCGGCCGCGCGGGCGGGCGAGGCCGAGGACCTCGGCGACGGCGGCTCCTCCGACCGCCGGGTCGCCCGCTACGCCGACAGCGTCGAGCGTCGTGGCGATCGTCTCCTGGACTCGCTGGAGCGCGCCGTCGATCGTGGTGGCGAACGGCTCGAGCGCCGAGTCGAGCGGGCCATCGACGGCCGCGGCGACGCGTTCGTGCGCAGTATCGACCGACTGTTCGATCGCGGCGGCGAGCGTGGCGTCAGCGCCTTCGAGGAGGTGCTCAAGGAGAATGGCGCCCGCGTCATCCAGACCCTCGGCAAGGTCCTGGAGGCGACCGGCGACAACGTCTCGAAGAAACTCGAGGATCTTCTGGTCGAGGCCGGCCCGGAGGTGGTCGCGGCGCTTCAGGAAACCGTCGATCGCGTCAGGCCGACGGTCACCCAGGAAGTCACGCGCGAAGAAACCGAGGTGATCCCCGGTAGCGTCGAGGCCGTTACCACGACGATCCCAGGCGGCACGGTCACGACGAGCGATACCGCGACCGTCGAGACGCCGCCGACGCCGGCGGAAGCCCGTGCCGACGTCCACCGCCAGGTCGAGGCTTATGCGAACGCCTCCAGCCTGATCGCGCCGCTGCAGGAGCTGGCGTCGCCACCGCCGCCGGTGCCGATCCCCGCCGCGCTCGTCGAGCGGCCCGAGCCGCGCGAGCAGCGGGAGACCCGGAGCGGCTTCGCCCGCGAGAACGACGACAGGGATCGGCGTTCTCGCCAGGTGCGGTCGGACGACCGGACCAGGCGATCCGACGAGAATCGTGTCAGCCCGCCGGCCCAGCTCGCTGGGGGGACCGCCCCGCGGGCAGGCGCGCTCCTGAATCTCGCCAGCTAAGCTGTCGGGCGTCGCTGCCAGAGGGCGCGGTAGACGCGCTCCAGCTGACGCGCGCGCCCCCGCCCATCCATCAGCGCCGAAGACCTGAGAAGCGGGCGGAGCCCCGAGCGAAGACGATCGAGTTCGCCCGGGTCGCGGATCAATCTAGTGGCGATGTCCAGGTAGCGCGCTTCGTCGGATGCGACCAGGTCGTCGTGGCCGATCGCGCGGAGCATCGACGCGCTCCAGCGGCCCGCCATACGCTCGCCCGACAGCGTCACCACCGGCACGCCCATCCACAGCGCCTCGAACGTGGTGGTCGAGCCATTGAACGGGAAGGGATCGAGAGCGACGTCGATGTCGCCGTAGTTGGCAAGATGCGGGGCGAGCGGCTCGACGGCGGCGCGCAGATAGATCCGCTCGGCACCGACGCCATGCGCCGCGAAAACGCCGAGGATGCGGTCCGCAAGCACGTTCGAGCCGAAGAGGTTTTTGCTTTTGAGCACGAGGCGAGATTGGGGCACGCGCTGGAGCAGCCGCGCCCAGATATTCAAAGTTGGCGTTGAAAGCTTCGCCGGTGCGTTCAGGCTGCCGAAGGTGGGTGGACGCCCGGTGATACGGGAGGCCGGCAGATCCGGAAGCGCCGCCTGGACGACGAAATGCGGCACACGGACCACGCGCTCGACGAAGCGCTCATGGCTTGCGCGCGGCACCAGCACGGGATCGGCGATGAGGTAGTCCATCTCGGCGATGCCCGATGTCGCCGGGTCGTGGAGGCTGACCTGCACCGGCGCGGCGCGATGGGCGGCGACGCCCGGCCGGTTGCGGTCGTAGCGTCCCGCGATCACCGCCAGCACCTCGATACCGTCGGAGCGCATGAGGCGGGCGACCTCGGCATCATCGAGCGTCGTCACGTCGCGGACGAGATCGGCAAGCCGCTCGAACCGCCGGGTCACCTCGTCGGCGCGATGGCGTTGCAGATAGAGGACGATGCGAACGCACCTGCGGTCGTGGGCGGCGATCACCGGCTCGAGCGCGCGTCCGACCGGATGATCGCGGAAGTCCGAGGAGAGGTAGGCGACGGTGAGCCGGCTCCGGCCCGCATCTGCGGTTGGAGCGGGCGGCAGCGGGGCCGCGCCCGTCTGGAGCGCGCGCCCTGCGGCGAGGTGATGGGCAAACCGCCGATCCTCGTCGAGGTGCGGAAGGTAGAGCAGGGTCGCCAGCAGATTCCGCCAGAGGTCGGCATTCCCGGGCTCGATCGCGAGCGCGCGCCGATGAGAGGTGAAGGCGAGCTCGACCAGGCACTGGTCCTTGAGCACGAGGCCGAGATTGTTGAGCGCGGGTCCATGCGACGGCGCGAGCGCCAGCACCTGGCGGAAGGCGCCGGCGGCGGCGTCGGTCGCGCCGCGGAGCGCAAGGCAGCCGGCGAGGTTGTAGCGGTAGTCGGCATGCGACGGAGCGATCGCGAGTGCGCGCCGGGCGGTTCCCTCGGCCGAGATTCTGAGCGTCTCGAGACCGATGGCCGCCAGCGCGTTGACCAGCTCCGGCATCGCCGGGGCGAGGGCGAGGCCGCATCGGAGAAGCCGGGCTGCCGGCTCGGTGGCGCCGCCGGCGAGCAGTGTCCGGGCCAGATTGAAGAGGGCGGCCGGATCCCCCGGCAGAAACCCGCCGGCAAGCGCGCGGCGAACGATCGTCGCCGGACGCCCAGGCGGCGCGCCCTGTCGTTCCAAAACGGCCGATAGCGCCGCCAGTCCTTGCGCGGCCTCGGGCGCGACGGCGCCGACGCGGCGGAGCGCCGCCGATGCTTCGGGCAGGCGGCCGAGCCCGTCGAGCCCACCGGCGAGCGCGAGGCCGATCCGCCAGTTGCCGGGATCGGCACCGCTCGCCGTCGTCAGGTGCGGCAGCGCGTCCGCCGGCCGGCCGCTCTGCAGGAGGGCGACGCCGACAAGGTATGTCGCCTGCGGGTGGCCGGGTGCGGCGGCGAGGATGGCGGCGAAGACCTGTAGCGCGGCGTCGTGGCGCCCGGTCTCCAGGTGGTCGATGCCGAGCGCGAAGGCGGCCTCGACCGTCATCCCCGGCGGGTGCGTCATCCGACGGCGCCTGGATGACCGCCGAACCAGCGCGGATCGTTGAGGTCGGCGATGTCGTGGGTGCCGACGATGCCCTCGAAGGACGGCGGCCGCGTCGGACCCAGGCGCCGATGCCAGCGCCCGGTGAGCACGGCGAAGTCCGCCTGGGCACCGTGGCGCTTGTACGGCGAGAGCCGGGCCTCGTCCTCAGGCCGTGCCTTGTAGATGGCGGCCTTGGGCAAAAGCGCCACGCGTCCGCCGGCCTCCCACACCCGGAGCGAGAGGTCGACGTCGCCGAAATTGGCGCGGAACGCCGTGTCGATGTAGCCGCCGGCCCGTTCGAGGCTGCGCCGGCTCATCACCGGGAAGAAGGCGTAGTAGCGGTCATAGGCCGTGTTGAACCAGGGATGATTGACCCAGTGCAGGCTGCCGCAGAACGGCACCCCGCCCTTCTCGCCGAGCGCGATCGCCTCGCCGAGCCCGTCAAGCCAGCCGAAGGCCGGCGCGAAGTCGTCGATCATCGGCATCACGATCTCGCCGGAGGCGGCCGCGAGCGCCCGGGCATAGGCGGCGGAGTCGCCTTCCGGCGCCGCCTCATGCACGTGGCGGATGCGTTCGCCGGCGACCGGGAACGGCGAGACGACGATCAGCTCGTAGTCGTGTCCATGGCTGCACATCAGAACCTGGCGGATGGCGTTCTCCGCGTAGTCCGGACGCAGGGTCGGCATCAGGATCGAAAGTCGGGCCATGGGCGGGGCACACTACAGGGAGCGGCCCCGCCGAGGCCAGATCGCGTCAGGCTCCGTCGAGGGTGCGGAAGCGACGCCGGAGCGAGAAGGCATCCGAGGTGACCCGCTCCTCCAGGCGAGCTGCCCGGGCCTCCAGTCCGCGAAGCCGGGTTCGCACGTCCTCGACCTTGGCATGCGGCACAGCGTCCGGGAGGCCCGGCAGCCGCCGCTGCACCCAGGCGAGCACCGCCTCGCGCTCCATCAGCACCCATAGGGTGCCGTAGGCGGCGAAGAACAGCGGCGGGTTCATCACCAGGAGCGCAATCGACGGGCCGCGGACCGCCCAGGTGCTCCACCCGAGCCAGCGGGCAAGGCCGGCGATCACGCCCGCGGCGATGCCGCGCTCGGGATAACGACGGAAGGGGCCGCGTTCGCGCGGCCGGCTCGGGCCGCAGCCTTCGACCCGGACGTGGGCCTCGTAGGTCGAGCCGGGATCGTCAGCCTGGCCGCGCTCGCGCTGGCGCGCCTCCCACGCCTCCCGCTGTTGACGACGCCATTCGCGCTTCCACTGGCTCATGCCTTTTCCCTCCACGCCGGGTCCTCGGCATCCAGCACGCGCTCGAGCGAGGCGATGCGGTCTTCGAGCCGACGCGCCGTGGTCTCGATGTCGCCGAGGGTCGCCGAGTCGATCCCGCCGGACCGCTTCTGCTCGCGCCACCCCGTCATGTAGTGCAGCACGAGCCAGAGCGGCAGGACGAGGCCGACGAGCACGACGGCCGGCACGAGGAAGAAGAGCGATGTCGCCACGGGGACATGTCCTATCTCATCAGGAGCCGGATTTCACCTTGCGGCGGAGCGCGTCGAGCTCCGCCTCGACATTTCCCTCGCTCTCCAGCTCGGCGAAACGCTCAGCCAAGCCCTTCGGCCGGCCCTTGTCGAGGATCTCGGCCTCGCCTTCGAGCTCATCGATGCGCCGGTGCATACGGTCGTAGCGGGCCAGCGCCTCGTCGACCCGGGCGTCGTGCAGGACCCGGCGGGCCTTGATCGAATGGCCGGCGGCCTCGGCCCGGAGCTCCAGCGACTTCCGCTTGGCCTTGGCCTCGTCCAGCTTCGACTGCAGCCGGCCGATGTCGTCCTCGTAGCGGCCGAGCACCTCGTCGACCTGCACCAGCTCGGATTCGAGGGCGCGCACCCGATCGGACGAGCGCCGTTTCTCCAGCAGCGCCGCGCGGGCCAGATCCTCCTTGCCCTTGGCGACGGCGAGCTCGGCCTTCCGCTCCCAGTCCTCTGAGCCGAAGCGGGCGTCGGCCAGGCGGCGCTCCAGCTCCTTGCGGTCGGCGATGGCCTTGACTGCGGCCGAGCGGATCTCGACCAGCGTGTCCTCCATCTCCTGGATCATCAGCCGGGCCATCTTCTCCGGGTCTTCGGCCCGGTCGAGAAGCGTCGTCAGGTTGGCATTCACGATGTCGCTCAGGCGGGAAAAGATGCTCATGGTCTCCTCAAGCTCCGAATAGTCGGCGGCTCAGCCGCCCCCTCCCAATGGCAACACCCATGCCAGCGCGAAAATGGCGGATTTCCGCCATTTCCTCTGGCAGTATGGAGCGTTTTTCGCTATATACCTTCGATTATGACTATACGTAGTAGCGAAATTCGCGATCTGCCGACGCCGCTCGGCGCGAGCCCGGCGTTCATGGACGTGATCGAGCGAGTGTCGCGGCTGGCACGACTCGACCGCCCTTGCCTAGTTGTCGGCGAGCGCGGCACCGGCAAGGAGCTGATCGCCGCCCGGCTCCACTATCTCTCACGCCGGTGGGACCGGCCGTTCGTCGCCGTCAACTGCGCGGCGCTGTCGGAGGATCTGCTCGACTCCGAGCTGTTCGGCCACGAGGCCGGCGCCTTCACCGGCGCCCGCGACCGCCGCATCGGGCGCTTCGAGCGCGCCGATGGCGGCACGCTGCTGCTCGACGAGGTCGCGACCGCCAGCGGCCGCGTCCAGGAGAAGATCCTGCGCGTGGTCGAGTACGGCGAGATGGAGCGGGTCGGCGGAGGCCGCACGCTTCGCGTCGACGTGCGCGTGATCGGGGCGACCAACGTCGACCTTCCGGCCGAAGTCGCGGCCGGACGTTTCCGCGCCGATCTGCTCGACCGGCTCGCCTTCGAGGTGGTGACGCTGCCGCCGCTCCGTGCGCGGCGCGAGGACATCATGGTGCTGGCCCAGCACTTCGCCGTCGCCATGGCGCGCGAGCTCGGCCGGCCGCTGTTCGCCGGGTTCACCCAGGATGCCGAGGCGGAGCTCGTCGGTCACGCCTGGCCCGGCAACGTGCGCGAGCTCAAGAACGCGGTCGAGCGGGCCGTGGCGCGGAGCCCCGCCGAGGAGCCGGTGGCGGAAATCGCCATCGATCCGTTCGAGAGCCCGCACCGCCTCGCCGAAGGAAGGGCCGCCCCCGCCCCGGCGGCGGTGGAACGGCCGCCGGCGCAGCTCAAGGCAAAGGTCGCGGGATACGAGCGGCGCCTGATCGCCGAGGCGCTGACGGCAGCCGACGGCAATGGCGCTGCGGCGGCACGGTCGCTCGGCCTTGGATACCACCGCTTCCGGCGCCTTCTCGCCAAGCACGGCCTCGGTCAGGCGGCGGCGCGCGCCTCGTAGCGCTTGCGCCGGAGCCGATCGCCAGCGGAGAGATACCAGTAGACCATCTGCGCCGGGATCTTGCCGACCGGCCCGCCGGCGAACGCGAGGCCGAACGGCTCCAGCATCCGCCAGCGGTCGTCGCCGGCGGCGATGGCCGAGGCCACCATCTCGCCGCCGACGGTGGTGGCGACGAGCCCGTGGCCACCGAAACAGGTGGCGTACCAGAACCCGTCGTCGAGCCGGCCGACGCACGGCATCTTGTGGCGCGCGTAGCCCATCCAGCCGCCCCAAGCGACGTCCATGCGGACATCGGCGAGCTGCGGATAGACCTTCAGCATGTCGGTGCGGATGATCGCCTTCAGCCGCTCGGGATCCGGGTGGAACACCGATATGCGCCCGCCCCAGAGGATGCGGCCGTCGAGCAGCGGCCGATAGTAGTCGCTGGCGAGGCGGACGTCGGAGACGCCGGTCGAGACGCGGATCGTTTCCTTCAGGCGCTGTCCAAGCGGCTCGGTGACGGCGACGTAAGTGGCGACCGGAATGGTCGCGGCGGAGACGCGAAGGTCGAGCCAGCCGACATAGCCCCCGCAGGCCAGAACCACGTGCCGGCAGCGGACGCGGCCACTCGGCGTCGCGACGACGCGGCTGCCGGCCTCGCGGCCGAGGCCGGTCGCCGGCGTTCCCTCGAAGATCCGTACCCCCCTGGCCTCGGCGAGGCGCGCGAAGCCCCGGGACATGTCCAGCGGATGCACGCGGAAGGCGTCCGGATTGTAGGCGCCGTCGGCATAGCGATCGGTCGCCAGCGCCTCGGCCATTCTCGCCCGCGGCCAATGCTCGAGCTTGAGCCCATAGGTCTCGTTCATGTGCCCGACATAGGGTCCGAGGCCCTCGCCGTGCTCGGCCAGATGGCACCTGAGCAGCCCGGCCTCGCGGCGGATGCCGGCCTCGTCGGCGCGGCTCCGGACCAGCGCGTGCGCCTCCAGGCTGAGCCTGTAGAGCGTCTTCACAGCGCCGGCGCCGAGCTTCCGTTCGATCTTGTCGAGACCGAGGGAGTATCCCGGCGAGACGAAGCCGCCGTTCCGGCCCGACGCGCCCCAGCCGACCCGCCGTGCCTCGATCAGGACGACGCTCCGGTCCTGCTCGGCCAGGGCCAGGGCGGTGGCGAGGCCGGCGAGGCCGCCGCCGACGACGCAGGTCTCGGCTTCGATCGCGCCGTCGAGCGCGATCCGGCGCGCATCGTCGGCGCGCGTGCGGGCGTAGTAGCTGTCGATGTAGTCGCCGGTCATTTCGCCGGCAGGGATAGCCGGCACGGCATGTCCCTGCAAGCGCCTGGCTACAGGATGAACCTGCTGAGGTCGCCCTTGCGGGCGAGGGCGCCGACCTTCTCCTGCACATAGGCGGCATCGATCGTCAGCGACGAGCCCGCCTTGTCCGGTGCGGTGAAGCTGATCTCCTCCAGCAGCTTCTCCATCACCGTGTGCAGCCGGCGCGCGCCGATGTTCTCGACCGAGGTGTTGATCTCGACCGCGAGGTCGGCAAGCGCGTCGATCGCGTCCTCGCCGAACGCGAGGGTCACGGTCTCGGTCGCGAGCAGCGCCTTGTACTGCTTGATCAGGCTCGCCTCGGGCTCGGTCAGGATGCGGCGGAAGTCGTCCCGCGTCAGCGCCTGGAGCTCGACCCGGATCGGCAGACGGCCCTGGAGCTCGGGCAGGAGGTCGGACGGCTTCGCCAGGTGGAAGGCGCCCGATGCGATGAACAGGATGTGGTCGGTCTTCACCGGACCGTGCTTGGTCGAGACGGTCGTGCCCTCGATCAGCGGCAGGAGGTCGCGCTGCACGCCCTCGCGGCTGACGTCGGCGCCCATCCGCTCGGAGCGGGCGCAGATCTTGTCGATCTCGTCCAGGAACACGATGCCGTCCTGCTCGGCCGACTGGATGGCGGCCTTCACCACCTTCTCCTGGTCGAGCAGCTTGTCGGACTCTTCCGCCATCAGGACGGTGTGGCTTTCCAGGACCGTCATCCGCCGGCGCCTGGTGCGCTGGCCGAAGGCCTTCGACAACATGTCGCTGATGTTGATCATGCCGACCTGGCCGCCGCCGGGGATGTCCATCATCGGCATGCCGCCGCCTTCGGCGACCTCGACCTCGATCTCCTTGTCGTCGAGCTTGCCCTCGCGCAGCAGCTTGCGGAACTGCTGACGGGTCCCGTCCGAGGCGTTGGATCCCACCAGCGCCTCGATCACCCGCTCCTCGGCGGCGAGCTCGGCCTTGGCGGAGACCTCCTTCCGCATGCGGTCCTTGGTCATGCCGATCGCGATCTCGACGAGGTCGCGCGCGATCTGGTCGACGTCGCGGCCGACATAGCCGACCTCGGTGAACCTGGTCGCCTCGACCTTGAGGAAAGGGGCCTGGGCGAGCTTGGCGAGGCGGCGCGCGATCTCGGTCTTGCCGACGCCGGTCGGGCCGATCATCAGGATATTCTTCGGCAGCACCTCCTCGCGCAGCTCGGGGGAGAGCTGCTGGCGCCGCCAGCGGTTGCGGAGCGCGATCGCGACGGCGCGCTTGGCGTCGTGCTGGCCGACGATGAAGCGGTCGAGCTCGGAGACGATCTCGCGCGGGCTGAAGCTGCTGTTCACAGGATTTCCACGGTCACGTTGCGGTTGGTGTAGACGCAGATGTCGGCGGCGATGTTGAGCGACTTCCTGGCGACCGCCTCGGCATCGAACCCGTCGAGGTCGATCAGCGCGCGTGCCGCCGACAGCGCATAGGGTCCGCCGGAGCCGATGCCGATGAGGCCGTCCTCCGGCTCCAGCACGTCGCCGGTGCCGGACAGGATCAGGGAGACCTCCGCGTCGGCGACCGCCATCATCGCCTCCAGGCGCCGCAGGTAGCGGTCGGTCCGCCAGTCCTTGGCGAGCTCGACCGCGGCGCGGAGAAGCTGGCCGGGATGGCGCTCGAGCTTGGCCTCCAGCCGCTCGAACAGCGTGAAGGCGTCGGCGGTGGCGCCGGCGAATCCGGCGATGACCTTGCCGTCGGCGAGACGGCGGACCTTCTTGGCGTTGGCCTTGACCACGGTCGCCCCCATCGACACCTGGCCGTCGCCGGCGATGACGACCTTGCCGCCCTTGCGGACGGAAAGGATGGTGGTGCCATGCCAGGTCGGCGTGGGCTGAGCTGAATCGGTCATGGGGACGCTCGGGTTCGGGGGAAGGCCACATAGATTGGCTCCCGCCGGGATCCGATCAAGGGCGGGGTTGGCCCGGCCGGGGCGCGGTGATACAACCCGGTCCGGCCGGAGGGTCAGATGCGCCAGGCGACCGTCGAACGCAAGACCAGGGAGACACAGATTCGCGCGACCGTCGGGCTCGACGGCAGCGGCGTCTACAAGGTCGCGACCGGGATCGGCTTCCTCGACCACATGCTGGAGCAGCTCTCGCGCCACAGCCTGATCGACCTCGAGGTCGAGGCCAAGGGCGACCTGCACATCGATTTCCATCATACCACCGAGGATACCGGTATCGCCGTCGGCCAGGCGGTGTCGAAGGCGCTCGGCGACCGCGGCGGTATCGTCCGTTACGGCTCGGCCATGATCCCGATGGACGAAACCATGACCCGGGTGTCGCTGGACGCCTCCAATCGCCCGTACCTGATCTGGAAGGTCCAGTTCTCCAAGCCCAAGCTCGGCGAGATGGACACCGAGCTGTTCAAGGAGTGGTTCCAGGCCTTCGCCCAGGCAGCCGGGCTCACGCTCCACATCGAGAACCTCTACGGCGAGAACAACCACCATATCGTCGAGAGTTGCTACAAGGGCCTGGCCCGGGCGCTGCGCCAGGCGATCGAGATCGACCCGCGCCAGACCGGCCGGGTGCCCTCGACCAAAGGCACGCTCTAGCCCGATCTATTCACCATGCGAAGGGATAGCTGGGCTGGGGCGTCGCGGACGAGCGGCATGGTGGCACCCGATTGGCGCGGTTTGATGTCGATGGCTCGGCTGGGGGTTGCGGATCTGGGTTCGACGGGGCACGAGGCCCCTTA